>JAESQZ010000199.1 GCA_016764955.1 Deltaproteobacteria bacterium
CGACGGCTCATTTGGAGTACGAGACTGACAAGCACCACTACGCACACGTCGATTGCCCAGGCCACGCTGACTATGTGAAGAACATGATCACCGGTGCTGCGCAGATGGACGGTGCTATCTTGGTGGTGTCCGCTGCTGATGGCCCAATGCCTCAGACCCGTGAGCACATCTTGCTCGCTCGTCAGGTTGGCGTGCCTTATATTGTTGTGTACTTGAACAAGTGCGACATGGTGGATGATCCTGAGCTTCTAGAGCTCGTTGAACTCGAAATCCGTGAGCTTTTGAGCTTCTACAAGTTCCCCGGTGATGACACACCGATCATTCACGGTTCTGCTCTTAAGGCCCTGGAAGGCGAAGACAGTGACTTGGGTATCAAGTCTATCACTAAGTTGATGGAAGCTGTTGATAGCTACATCCCAGAGCCCAAGCGTGAAACTGATAAGCCTTTCTTGATGCCAGTTGAAGATGTGTTCTCGATTTCTGGTCGTGGAACTGTTGTGACGGGTCGTGTTGAGCGCGGTATTGTCAAAGTCGGTGAGGAAGTTGAAATCGTTGGTTTCAAAGACACCGTCAAGACCACTGTGACCGGTGTTGAAATGTTCCGTAAACTTTTGGACCAAGGCCAAGCAGGTGACAACATTGGTGCATTGCTTCGTGGTACCAAGCGTGAAGATATTGAGCGCGGTCAAGTTTTGGCTAAACCAGGTTCTATTACGCCTCATAAGAAGTTTAAAGCCGCTGTGTACGTGTTGAGCAAAGATGAAGGTGGACGTCATACGCCATTCTTCAAGAACTATCGTCCACAGTTTTATTTTAGAACAACAGACGTAACCGGGACTATTGAGCTGCCAGAAGGCACTGAGATGGTGATGCCGGGTGATAATGTGACCATGACAGTGGAGTTGATTACGCCGATTGCGATGGACAAAGAGCTACGCTTTGCTATCCGTGAAGGTGGTCATACTGTTGGTGCTGGTGTGGTTTCGGAGATTTTGGAGTAGCATGATCCCCTCACCCTGCCCTCCCAAGGGGTTATAGGGAAGGGGGCTTTATAGGTCGCTAGCTCAATTGGTAGAGCTTCGGATTCCAAATCCGAAGGTTGGGGGTTCAAGTCCCTCGCGGCCTGCCAGATTTCATGGCGTTAGAACGTGGAATTTCTCTGTCGCCCGTTTTGACCCGGGGGTGTTTGTAGCCTCAATTGTAGCCAGAGAATCACAAAATACCCACGAGCATGCTCGTCGGCCTGGGTCAGGCTTTTCAAAGCCGGCCAGCCCATTCAAATCGTCACGAGCCTAAAAACTTATCAAGACATGGCTCTGGAGAATCTGACGAAATCGTTGTTGTCGAGTTTATTGTGGAATTGATCCGTCTGACACCCCTAATCGGGTGTATCCATTTGGAACCGCTGCTGCATCTTCTTGATGAGGCAAAACAGGTGCAGTTATGTTGTGAGTGGGTACAATAACTCCTGCAACTGCCAGATTGTTATTTGGCACGACAATTCTTGCAACTGTTGCTATAGTTGCATTCACAGTTTCTGCGATGGGTTGCCTCGCAGGGGCAACCCTTACATTATGAGCTATTACCGCGGCTGCAGCTCCACCTCCAGCTTGGGGTTCTCTATTATTGGTTTGCACAACTGTTCCCGTGGTTGCGGCAGCTGCAGAGTATAGGGCAGCTCTAGAGGTGGTTTCAAGGTTGTCGAGAATTTGCAAATCCTTAAAGTCGGCGAATTCCAGCTTGGTTGTATCTGAAGCAGCACGTCCCTCTATCATTTGATAAGTTACCTGAGCATATTTCCCACAGGGGCTGATGCTTACGAGCGTTCCACGGGTTTCATGGTTCGTTTTTTTCCGAAACTTCTTTCCTTGCTCGATCCAGTTTACTTGTTTGAGTTTATTGTGAGATATCCATTCTGTGGAATTATCGTACTCCACCTGGGCCTGGCCATCTGAGCTGAGTTCGAGAATCCTACACATACAATCGGAGAAGAACCCGTTCCAAAGAACAGCGGCCCCGACCTGTAAGTTTTCAAACGCTGATACCTCGATGGAAAGTTCTTCCACTCTTCTTCGTTGATCAAGGAGGGGTTGCGTGAACTCAACCCAAACTTGATCATCAGGGGTCCTAGAGAGTCCGACCACTGTTCCAATCCTGTTTGTAGTCTTGTGGTTGAAGACGGCGGTACCCCGCTTGATTTGAGCGTCCTTTCTAATGAATACCGTATCTAATGTGGTAGGCTCAACATAATCAGATGGCTTTTTAGTGTTGAGCCGACTGCAAGATACAGTTTCATCTTCGCCGTTGGTGAGCCGTATCTCGGCGTCACCACGGGAGTTAAGAGCTAGGATTTTGCAGCCAGAGTTTCTGCAGAGGATCGGTTCATAAAGAACCGCCTGACTTACCCTTAGGCCATTAAGCTCATCAAGCTTGATGCAGACCTCCCCCAGCTTTCTTTGTACATGCCTGTTCTGGCCAGGGACGAACTCAAGCCAAACTGTTCTATCGGAAGTTCGATAGATCCTTTTTACCCGGCTATCTCGCCGGTAGGGCCCGAAATATTGAATAACGATTGATCCCGGCCGGACACGGCCGGTGCCATTCTCACCAACGAATGCTTCACTAAGAAAGGTGGGCTCAATATAGCGGGCCCAATAGCCTGCTGAGCAGAGCAGAATTCGCTTTTCGGTTTCAGGATTTACGTAGATAGCCGTGACGGTACGTTCACCTACTAGCTGGACTCCATCAGTCAACAGATGTTCAATAACTGGGTGCCCAATCGATGGACTGGCATCATCCGACCGATACCATGAAGTGGTCTGATTATTTGGATCGTATTCAGTGAAACCTGTGGTTCTTACAGCCGCGGCTGCAGCTCCACCTCCAGCTTGGGGTTCTCTACTAATATCGGAATCTTGTATAAGCCGCTTCTGAGAAGCGGGAAACCTGAAAGTGGCTTTTACCATGTCTGCAAAGAAAGGCCTATCTTGATCCCTCGAGTTAATCATACAAATCGCATTCACGCCTTTTTTGAGCCAGTGCGTGCTGTTATTCTCCTTTACAGCGAGTTGCGATAGCGCCCATCGTCGTTCCCCTTTGCTTGTTGTCACAATTGCAATTCCATCGGTTGGTTCGATAGACAGAACCGTACCTGCTAAATAAGTTCCTTCAGTGGTTTTTCCAACTACTTCAGCACCTACAACCACCTGGCCATCAGCTTCGGTATTGGTCGGAGCGGTGACCATGCATGGTGTTTGGACATCGACTCGCTGGCTTGATTCGGATACCGGCTCATATCCACTGGCTTCGAGGAACTCGAATTCGGCCTTTAGTTTCACAAAACGCAGATACTCTTTGTCGGAGAGCTGATTTGATTCGAAGGCCTCCTGCAGCCGTTCATATTCGTCGAGATCGAATTTCTCCAGGCGCTCACTAAGCCAATTGTCACCTTGGAGTTCACGCACCTTGGCACCCGGAAGAATATCGTCTTCAGTTTGCTCAATACCTGGGTTAGAACTGGGCTGTTGTTTTCCAGAGAGTGTCAAAGTTAATTGAGGTACCGCTTTGATCAGGGCGGAAATGGCAGTAGCCATCCCCCATCCTGTGTATCCCATGACACCACTGTTGCCACCCGGCGGCCCAGCGAGTAATTGAAAAGATATCAGTGCAGAAAGTAAGATAAAACCAATTTCTTTTATCGTCATCGACATTTAACTCCATCTCAGCGATTGCTTCCAATCAATCTGAATGTGTTATGATTTCTCGATGCGTCATTGTCAATCATGATTTTGGCAGTTCCCGTCTCCAACAGCAAAGCAGATGTGGCAAAAAACTTCGCGTGACCCAGCTGGGATTTGAAGACAGCATGGATTTGCTGGTGGTTTTAACCAAGGTGCTGGGCCCGTCTTTGGGTGCCCTGGAAACGGACGCTTCGCAAATCAGCCCTGCTTTGGGTGAGTTTGCTAAGCAGCTCAACAACGCAAGCTCAACTGTAGCCAGCTGGGCGAATTTTGATCAAATTGGGGGATATTGGTGGACAGAAGCAGAGATTTAACTTGTTGATTTTAAACAACTATGCAATTAGAAGACACAAGGAGCAGCGCTTAAACCGGATTCCAAATCCGAAGGTTAGGGGTTCAAGTCCTCTGCGGCCTGCCAGAAAATCTCTTATGTTGACTCGTATTAAATTATCTCTTGTATTTGTTCTTCTTATTTCAAACTCGGCTTTTGCGCTTGATGTTTCGATGCCGACTTTCACACAAGAGAATGGGCACTGGGTTCAATATTGAACCCAGATTTATTATGCAATGAGGCCCATTGCTGAGATGCTATGGCAGCTGAATTTCTGGGCAAGTGAAGATTTGGAGCAAAGTGCACTTTCGCAAGCACTTAATGATGTGACCTCAAGTAGTGGCAAGTTTTCTGGGACTGTCAAATTTGGAGATGTGACGCATAAATTGTATCACGCTTCGGCTGGCCAGGGCACGCATACAGCTACTTTGTTTTACGTAGTGATTGATAATGTGGCTCATATTGTTTCAATTGCTGCACACGAGATTGTTAAGCGTTGCCAGGATCCAATTTATCGCAACCTGGGTTGGGATGTGCGTTTCAAAGGTGCTGGCTAGAACATGAATTCTCAGGCAAAATTATTTGAGATGTTGGATTCACTCGGCATCGTACATCAGATGATTTAGTGCGCTTTGCAAAGCATTTGAATTTCACAGTCATGAGTAGCTTTTTCGATTTTCGCCCGCGGATGTGGGCATAGGTGCCACAGCCCGGCCTGCAGGGCCGGGTTAAGGTGATTATATGTTTTAAGCCCCTGGAAGAGGTGTGGGAAGGGCTGCTCACAGCGGCCTGACTTAACTGGTCCAGAACACTCAACACAAGAGTAGAAACGATAATAGACTTATGTGCAGTTTTGCTAAGTGCCTGTGCTAACTTTACTGTATGGATATTCATTGGCGCTATGTCTTCACGGTTTCTTTTGGGACTTTAGCTGCCTATGGGGTTAGCCTTTTGTTGCCAGACATTTTGGTGAGTCGGAACCTGACTATGACAACGCTTTGGGTTTGTATATCAGCGTTGTTTGCAGCTGGCAGGACTTTTCCTGAAACGCTGGAGCTTGCAAAAACACGGATGATTGCGACTACACTGGGCATTGGCATTGCAGTCCCGCTATTTTTGATTCCTCAGTCTGATTTTGCATTAGCTGTTCAGATTTTTGTGGGTAGTTTGCTATGTGCAGCTTTAGGGCACTTGGCAAAAGCCGGGCCGCACTTGCGTGTTGCGGGAATTACGTTTTTGCTGGTGGTGATTTTAAAACCCATGCGCCCGGATGTGAGCGGTTGGTTATTTGCTTTTCTGCGCTGGTCTGATTCGCTGATAGGCTGCTTATTGGCTATTATCGTGAGCCGCGTGGTTTGGATAGGCACCCCCATTGCTAAATGGGCAAAAAATGCTAGTTAATTGATCCCGATGAGGCTTTTAATAATCATATGTTTGCTCGCTTTAGAGCTTTTCGGGAATCCATATACTGTTATTATTGATGCTGGTAGTACTGGCACCCGAGCCAATATTTTTAGCTCTACTAAAAAAGTTAAACTTAAAGCCTATTGCAAAGACACTGGCGTCGGTGGGATTCAGAAGTTGGCTGATGATTATCGATCTGATTACTATCTTAAGCCGACTCTTGATTGTATGAAAGCTAAGCTGTTTGAGCTTGGAGCAAAGAATCCTGAACAAGTGCCAGTAGGACTAATGGCGACGGGTGGCCTTCGTTTGTTAAGTCAAGAAAACCAAGATCATGTGCTTGCGCTTGTGGTTAGCTATTTTCAAATTATGGGCTTTCCAAAGATAAAATTTGAGGTTCTTTCTGGGGAGAAAGAAGGCTTATTTGCTTGGATTACGGTGAATTATCTTGCCAAAACGCTCGGGAAGCCACTCGGAAAGACAATAGGCGTCTTGGATATGGGTGGGGCGACGACGCAGATTGCTTTTGCGCCATACGAGAAGCCTAAAGAGCATGGCATGGAATTTGAGTTTGCTGGAATCAAGTATGATCTTTATGTCCATAGCTACAAAGGCCTCGGGCAAAGAGAAGTATCAAAACGAGTTGCTACGCCAGCCTGTTTTCAGCGTGGTCTCGAGCATGATCTTACTGTTTTGCGACAGGTTGAATTGGGAGACAAATTTCATAACGATGAGCCAGCAGCTGGGAACTATCATGTATGTCGGCGTGAGTTGGCGGAGCATTTATTTGAAACCTGCCCAACGGGTCAAGATTGTGGTTTGAAAGACACTTATCAACCGCCACTGCGAGGTCGATTTGTGGCAATATCGGCCTTTGCTCAGTTGGCTTCTCATAAAGTTTTGAATCTCAAAGAATTTTCTCCTGCTGCGCTTGATGAGGCTGGTAAGGTGGTCTGTGCATATACTTGGAAGGAGTATCAAAAAATTGGCAATGATAAGCCAAGATTTTTATCGACCGCTTGTTATGAGGCCGCTTATTACTCGGCACTACTCTCAGGGCGTCCCGAAGTTGATTCTAGACACGATGGCCTTGGCTTTGCCAAAGACAGCAATGACCTCAAAGCGCTTTTCCAAATTAACGACATTGAAGTATCCTGGGCCTTAGGCGCAGCGGTTTATTGGCAAACTATGAATCAATAGCCCCAAAGCGCCCTATTTCGCAACAAGAAAATTAAACAGCCGATATTTCGCTTTATGACAATAAAAGGCATCAGCGCAAGACATCAACAACGAAATGCCAATACTGCGCATCACGCACAACGAGAACGGCAGCAAGAACGGCAAGATTATTTTGAAAGAGGCAATCTTTTTGTCAAGATTATGTCATGGCTATGCTGTTGTGGTTGTACAAGCGATGTTGCAGAGCCAGCTAGACGCCCTACTCAAGCGACTTCAAATAGTGGATCGCGCGCTCAGGGTAATCGGTAATAATACCGTCAACGCCCATTTTGGAAAGTTTGAGCCACTCTTGCTCTGAATTAGCGGTCCAAGGGATGACTTCAAAGCCATTTTGATGCATCTGTTTAACAAGCTCAGCGTTGAGCAGCTTGTAATCAGGTGAGATAATATTAGCTTGGATTTTTTGTCCTAGTTGGATCATGTCGATATTTGGGTCGTCGATTAAAAGTGAAATTCTCAAAGAGGGTTCGAGTAATTTGGATTCGACGAGTGTGTCAGGAATAAACGACTGCAAGACAATTCGATCTAAAAAGCCGCTTTCTTGAAAAACCTTTATAACCAGCTGCGAGAATAATTTGGCATCGACTGTGTATTCTGGGTGTTCAGAAAAAATCTTGGTTTCGATGTTGAATTTAATTTTCTTGGCATTTGGGTGATTTGAATTTCGAACCAATTCAAAGACTTCTTGTAGGATTGGAACAGAGCCGCAATTATATTGCTTAAGCTCCTCGAATGTTAAGTTATGAATCAAAATATCTTGAATATGAGGATCATGTGAGACGACGAGAACGAGGTCTTTGGTAACGGCGAGATCCATTTCGAGATAATCTGCACCTGTTTCAATGGCTGATTGAAAGGCAGGCAAAGTATTTTCAGGGTGTAAACTTCGATTTCCGCGATGAGCATGTATCTCTATTTTCGCCAAAATCCCCATACCAAAGCATACAATGAAAATCCAGGTGAAAGCAGCTGTTGGGGGCATCTTAAGTAATATACAAGCCCTCATCTGATTTTGGCTTAAACGCCAAAACTTACCAGTGTCCAGACGGAAGCAGACGTAGAGCTTATGTTCATGGAGAGGCTGATGGTAGCTATGCCCATTTACACTATGCCCATTTACCTGCTACTAGTTAGCTTGCTTATGCTATAAGGCCGGGATGTCTGACTGTCTAAAGTCTTTGATATCCCGCCTTGAAGCTCTGGGTGCCAAAGCCAGTTCTCAGCATTTAGCTCAAATACTAGAGGCTGAAGCATCTAGTTACGAAGTCATTAAGAAGCGCTGCGAGTTTTCAGAGTCTAGATACACTAGGAAGCGCATTGCTATTGGCGAGTTCTACGAGTTGTTGTTGATAGGCTGGTTGCCAGGCCAGGCTTCAACCATTCATGACCATTTGGATTCTAGCTGTGCATTTAGAGTGTTGAGTGGGGTTGCTACTGAAAAGCTTTATTCTCTGGATACGGTGGATCCAGAAGGTATTTGGTGGGCGAAGTTCCAGTCAGAGCGTGATTATCAACCGGGTGATATTTGTCAGACGGCAAGTTCGGATGATATTCACCGGGTTTCAAATGATCACAGCAATGAGCCTTTAGTGACTTTGCATATCTACTCGCCGCCGATCAAAATGAGGGTTTACCAAGAACGCAAGGCGGTCTAGCATCTGGCTGTGTTAAGAATCTTATATCTTTTGCGAAAAAATTGGATGTCTCGCCAAATAGGGCGACTGGCATCGTTGCGTATACCAATATGGATGCGTGAGCGATTTTATAAAGCTTTCGGTCGTTTTTTTGGCGTCGACTTTTCCGAGTTTGATACGCCGTTAAAAAACTTTGAGCGCCTGCAAGATTTCTTTATTCGTGAGCTCAAACCAGGCGCGAGACCAATCGCTGAATCAGCATTGGTATCGCCTTGTGACGGCGTTTTTGGCCAGTGTGGCCAAGTAAACGATGGGCACTTGCTTCAAATCAAGGGCAAGTCTTATTCATTAAGTGATTTGTTGGGAGAAGATGCGCCTGATTGGCACGATGCGCATTATGCGACGATTTATTTATCACCTAAAGATTATCATCGCTTTCATGCCCCTTGTGACGGGCGAGTCATCAAAGCCAAGCATATCCCTGGCTATTTATGGCCGGTTAACTCTTGGGCAGTCAAAAATATTAATCAGCTTTTTTGCGTTAATGAGCGTTTAATTTGCTGGCTTGACGAGAAAGCTATCTTAGTTGCCGTTGAGCAACTATGGTTGGCAAAGTCAAAGTGCGTTTTGATCATCACCTAACCACGAACAATAAATTGACTGAGCCAGTGGTGAAAATTTATGGCGATAAAGCCCAGCTCTTTAAGAAAGGCGAAGAGCTAGGGCACTTCGAATTTGGTTCGACGATTGTCATGCTGACAAAAGAGCCTTTAAAGGTCACCGTTGGTGCTGCTGTTAGACTCGGAGAAGCGATTAATTCCTAAGACGTTCCAAAAGTGTTTGAAATATTTAACTTTTTCAGGGTTGTCTTTTTGTGCTGATAGCCAGAAATCAAGTTTGTCACAGGTTTCTTTATCCAAAAGCTTATCAAGGTTGTAGGACATAGCGGTTTGGATGACGTCTTTATCTGAGTAAATAAAGGACTCACCTGTTGGCAAGAATTGCGCCCATGGAGCTGCTGGGAAGGTGTTGTTTTGGTCAGTATAACCTGGATAAAGCTTCAAAAAATCTTCAGATAATTTGGTAATTACTGGAACGTTTTGTGATGCAGCGGTGCACCATGGCCTCATTGAACAACTGCCTATATTGATTTTGATTTCATCTAGTCTGTCTTTAATTTTTGCCTGGGCAGCAAGCCCTTTAAAATAATCAATTCGAGAAGCAATTATAGTTTGATTTCCTGTAATTAGTGCACTTTTGACTTTTTCCTCTAAATCTCGACAATCTCTATTTGGTTTAGTTAATTTGACCCATCGTGAAAAGAATGGGCTTAAATCATCTGAAGTCTGTGAGGCTAACTCTTTAAAAGGCAGAATAATCAGAACTAATTTTGCTGCAGTCTGACTCACAATTGAAATACAAGGCTGGTCTTTGAGTTCTTTAGCGACATGACTGAAAAGAGCACTTGCCAACGCGGTTGCTGTTAAAAGTAATACTCTTCCTGATTCGAAATAAACATACTCAGCAATACCTCCCAAAAAACAACCGGCAATAATCCCAGCGCCAGTGTAACCAGCCCAAAGAATGGCGCGGCTCGGAGGCTGAGAACCCCCTCTTGGAGACAGTGAGCCTGCAAGATTATCTGCACTGCCTGCGCTGCCCGCGGCTGTGGTATACATCGCGCTAACAGGTGCTGCTAGTAAGAAGATGGCTAAGAAGCCAATCTTCATGTCTGCTGTTCCCCAATATCTATCACGTGATTTACCACTTCTTCCATTTTCATAAAACGTGATCCTTTCACTAAGATTGCATCGCTAGCTTCAAGTTGCTTGGAAACTAATGGCGCAAGTGCTTTGGAGTCAGTTGCCCAAACAAATTTTTCTGGAGAAAGGCCTGCTTCAAAAGCGCCTTCGCCATAGTCTTTAGCATGAGCACCGCAAGCAAAAAGCCAATCGACGCCCGTTTGTACGCAGGCAGCGCCGATGGCATGGTGTCTGGCTTGTGCTGAATCACCAAGTTCGCCCATGTCGCCCAGCACAGCAATGTGCCGTGGGTTATCAAAAGAAGCCAAGACTTTCAAAGCAGCCTCCATCGAGTCGGGGTTGGCGTTGTAAGTGTCATCAATTACAATAGCGCCGTTATTAAGCTCGTGAACATGTAGGCGGCCTCGATCTGGCGTGACGTTTTCGAGGCCCAGAGCAGCCGTTTGAAAGTCACAGCCAAGTGCGACGGCAATTCCTAAAGCTGCGGCAGCGTTTTGAATGTTATGGTGTCCTAGTAATTGAAGTTCTGGGGAAACACGTTTGTGCTGATATTTAAGCGCAGGTTTATCATAATCTATGATTTTGATGTCAGCCCACTCAGCAGCACCAAAGCCCATTTTTCGGGCAGTTAATTTTTTATCTGACTCGCGAACACAACGAGGATCATCAATATTCACAATGCCAACGCCCTCTGGTTGAAGTGCTTCAAATAGTTCAGCCTTAGCTTTTGCAACACCTTCGGGGCCGCCTAAATTGCCTGAGTGAGCGGAACCGATATTCGTGATAAGGCCGATATGAGGCTCAACAATTTTGCATAAGCGTTTGATTTCGCCAAAAGTACTCATGCCCATTTCGAAAACAGCTACTTTGTGTTCTGGTCTGACTCTTAAAGCTGTTAGCGGAACGCCTAGGTGATTATTAAAACTAGCATGGCTTGTGAGAACAACGTTGTCTCCCAGGCAAGCTTTCAAGGCAGCCTCTGTGAGTTGCCGGGTTGTTGTTTTGCCAGTAGAGCCAGTAATCGCAACGCGCTTGGCTGGCATTTGCATGAGGTGCTCGTGAGCCAAGTCTTGAAGAGCTTTTAGAGTGTCTGGAACTCGAATTAAATTAGCTTCTTGGCCTTCGTAATCTTGAGCGACAATGGCGCTTGAGGCTTCTTTGGCAAAAGCTTCTGTTACAAAATCATGGCCATCTCGTGTTTCGCCCTTAATAGCGACGAAAATATCACCGGGTTTGATGGTTCTTGTGTCGATTGAGTAAGTTTTCATAGGCAATTTCTACATCACTGAAAGGCAAAAGCCTTTCTTGGATTTGTTGAGTTGTTTCATGGCCTTTGCCTGAAATCAATACTGTGTCTTCAGGCTTAGCCAAGCTAATCGCTTCTTCGATGGCTTTTTTGCGATCATGAATCACGGTTGTACCAGATGGTAGCTGCATATCGGCTATAATTTGATCCGGATCTTCGTATCGAGGATTATCTTGAGTCACAAATACTTTATCAGCATTTTTTAAAGCCACTTGTGCCATGAGTGGGCGCTTTTGGCGATCTCGATCGCCTCCGCAGCCGAAGACCAATATCAAGCGGCCTGTGCTTAGTTCACGCATGGTTTTTAAAAGACTTTCAAGTGCATCTGGCGTATGAGCAAAATCTACAAAGACTGCAGGCTTTAAATTTGCGACGCGTTGAAGTCTGCCAGCGGGCAATCTAGCATTCTCAAGTCCGCGGGCTATGTCATCAAGCGAGATATTTGTAGCGTGTGCAAGACCTGCAGCACAAAGCAAATTATCGATATTAAAACGCCCCAAAATCGGTGCTCGAATCGAAACAGTTTGATTAATAATTCGCAAATCAAGCGCAGTGCCATCGAGGCTTTCTTGAATATTGGAGGCTTGGATATCGGCCTTAGGTGAGTAGCCCCATTGAAGCACCCTGTCATGCTGGCGAAGGCCAGCATCTAGTCCCATAAAGCTAGACCCTGGCCTACGCCAGGGTGACACCGGGTTTTGGCCTGCGCCGGGGTGACTAAAAATTTCTGGCACAACAGCAACCCCATCTTCGGGCAACAATTCCAAAAACAAACGCATCTTAGCCGCGCTATAATCAGCCATGTTGCCATGAAAATCCAAATGATCCTGGCTTAAGTTTGTAAAGCCTGCTGCAGCAAAATGCATGCCGTCAACTCGATGAGTTGCTAGCGCGTGAGACGAGACTTCCATGGCAATGTGCTCAAAACCTTCTTTTGCAAAACTTGCTATCAGAGCACTTAAGTCTTCAGCTTCTGGGGTCGTAAATCCAAAAGCTTTTGGCTGTGTAACAGATCCTGCGCCGAGCGTGCCTAATACGCCGGCTTTTTTTTGAGCAGCTTCAGCGATGCTAGCAAGCAAATAGGTGACGGTTGTTTTGCCATTGGTGCCTGTCACGCCACAAAGTTTGAGTTTTTCAGATGGATTGCCTGCTGCTTGTTCAGCTAGAACAGCCGCTGCGATGCGTGAATTACTAGCTTGCCAGACAGGTATATCTATTGGCATGTTTAGGGGGGTCTCGACGATAAGTCCAGAACAGCTGTTTTGAATTGCTTGAGAAATAAAGCTGTGGCCATCTTGAGATTGTTTGGTGGCCCCTTTGGCAGCGACGAATATCATCCCTGGTTTCACTTTGCGTGAGTCCAGTGTGATAGAGCCTGTTGGTTGGGCTTTGGCCAGAGTGTTGAGAGGCTTAAGCTGCATATGAAGTCATCATACTGTGACTGGATCCCGGGTCAAGCCCGGGATGACAATAGGTGTCACCCCGGCCTCCGAGCCGGGGTCCAGCAAAATTTTATTCCAACAACGCTGCTTCCACAATCTCCCGCCAAGCAGGCGCGGCTACATAGCCCCCAAATGCAATGCCCTGGGGTTCATCAATGCTAACGAGGGCTACAATTTGAGGGTTATTAGCTGGGGCAAAGCCCACAAACGAACTGATATTCAGTTTTTTATTGTACCTGCCAGTGTCATCAAGCTTTTCAGCAGTCCCAGTTTTGCCGGCTATGAGCATGCCAGGGATGGCTGCCCGGCGGGCGCTGCCTTTGTGGCCATACTCAACTAACATCATGTTTTTAACTGCTTGAGCAGCTTCTTTGCTAATTACTTGAATAGGTGCGCTGCTAGGCAGTGGATTTGCGAGTGTATCAGCACCATGTTTATGGATTCCCTTTAAAATCGCAGGCGAGACTTTGAGGCCATCATTGGCAATGGTATTGACCATCATGACGACCTGTAAGGGGCTTGCCATCAAGCCATAACCAAAGCTCATGTTCGCAAAGCGCGTTTTGTGCCAGCTTTTGTAATTCGAAACAAAGCCAGGTGCTTCTTCTAATAAATGCAAGCCTGGTAATTCGCCAAATCCAAATTTTTTGATGGTTTCATAAAGTCGCTTTGGGCCAATGCGCTCAGCAATTTTATAGGTCCCGACGTTACTAGAGTACTTAAAGATTTCAGCTGGCGTGAGCCATTCTTTTTTGCTGACATCTTTAATGGTCATGTAGCCCAGATTCCATCTGCCTTTTTCGCAGTATATTTTTTCATCGGGCTTTACGAGCCCTAAGTCATAGGCGGCAGCGAAGGTCATGATTTTAAAAGTAGAACCAGGCTCACGTGTGAGTGAAATGGCGTTGTTTCGTCTGGCTTTTTGGTCATGTTTGCTTGGGCGATTGGGATTCATGAGGGGCACATTGGCCAATGCCAGTATTTCACCTGTTTTGGGTTTCATGACGATGGCCCAACCAGCTTTGGCACCATGTTTCTTCACCGTTTTTTGAAGAATTTCTTCAGTAACTGATTGGATATTTCGATCGATGGTGAGCATGATATCGTTGCCAGCAAGAGCTTCTTCTGGTGGTGAAACGTGCTGCCTGATTGGATTGCCCCGGGCGTCTTGTAAAGCAAGTGTTTTCCAACTTTTGGGTTTCAAATAGCGCTCGAAGGCTTGTTCAATTCCACCTAGAGACTGGCCGTCGATGGAAACAAAGCCCAGCGTTTGGCCGAGAAGGCCATGGTTGGGGTAGAAACGCTGTCGTTCCTCAGCGAGGCCAATGCCCTCTAGATCCATATTTCGAACTTTATTTGCTGTATTGGGATCAATGCGCCTTTTGAGCCAAATAAAAGACCGATCTGATGATAGCTTTTCGATCTGAACGCGATTAAGACGAATGGCTTTGCCTAAGCTTTTAACTACTTGTGTGGCGTTGTTAATACGCTTGGGTTCTGCGTAAACTGAATCAACCGAGACACTGCTAGCTAAGAGGCGCCCTTTTCTGTCAAGGATATCGCCACGATAGTTCCCATAGAGTTTAGGACGAATGTATTGGCGCTCGGCCAAATGTTTGAGTTTAGAGCCTCGGAGAAGTTGCAGCGTACCAGCTTTGGTCAAGGCGATGCCGAGGCCAAGAGCCAATAGCGTGGCGACGAGATATAGTCTGACTTTAGCGCTCATAGTTTGTCATCACGGCATCCTTATTACAGGCGCTTTTGAGGCAGGAATCAAGCCAAGCTCTTCTCGTGCGATTTTACGAATTCGATCTGGACGCTTCAAAACAGCCTCCTCGAGTCTAAGTGCTTGCAGTGCTTTTAAAAGCCCATCCTGTTTTTGTTCAAGCTTGCCAACTGCATAGCCTTGAATAAAAACGTTTAGGTGAACAAAAGTGATCAATAATAAAGATCCCGAAAATAGGATAAAGGCCGCCATTGGTAAAACAGCACGACGCCATTTTCTGCGGCTTTTAATAATGGGGCTTTCTCGAATAATATCAAAGAAACGGGGCTGGATTGGTATTGCAGTATTCATAGATTGACTCTTTCAGCGATGCGCAATTTGGCGCTTTTAGCTCTTGGATTAGATTTAAGTTCAGATTCATTGGCAATAATTGGTTTTTTATTGATAATTTTCCAGTCTTCTTTGTTGTTACGAAAGAAGTTCTTAACCAACCTATCTTCGAGGCTGTGAAAAGAGATAATTGCCACGCGTCCGCCAATTTTGACGCAGCGTGGGAGTTGATTTAAGAGACTCTCCAGTTCTTCCAGTTCATGATTCACGGCGATTCTTAAGGCCTGAAAAGTACGTGTGGCTGGATGAATTCGAGCACGTGGCCCTCGATAAGCACGGGCCACTAAGTTTGCTAATGCAAGTGTTGAATTGGATAAGTTTTTTTCGTTTTTGATAACCCGTGCGATGCGTCTCGAGTGTCGCTCTTCGCCATAATTATAAATAATATTAGCAAGCTCTTCTTCTGAACTTTGCTGAATAAGTTCGTAAGCACTGATCCCTGATGTCGGATCCATGCGCATGTCTATTGGCCCATCCTGTCTAAACGATAAGCCACGTGAGGCGTCGTCTAGTTGTGGAGAAGAGACCCCAATGTCTGCCAAGAGGGCATCCAAGAGCGGCGTTTCTATTGTCATCCCGGGCCCGTCTTTTGTCATCCCGGGCTTGACCCGGGATCCAGTCTCTTTCAAGACTTGCTCGAGTTCTGAGAATCTGGCGCGTATAAGTTTGACCCAAGGGTATTCTTGGGCGACACCTCCTGCTGCATCTGGTTCATGTGCTCTTGGGTCTTGATCCAGGGCCAACACACGGCCTGTTGAGCCAACAGCTTCAGCGATTAGTTTTAAATGCCCACCGCCACCTGCTGTCACATCTGCGACCATGCTCCCGCTTTGAAGCCTTAGGCCATCTAGTATTTCAGTTGGGAGTACAGAAGCGTGCGTATACATTTTATAATCCAAAGTCCTCTAAGGTTTTTCTCAAAGCTTCGAGCTCTACTTTATTTTCCAGGCGCTTTTGATTGCGCTCATTCCACCGTTTTTTGGACCAAAGCTCGATTTGGTCGATAATGCCCGCCCAAAGGATCTCTCTTTCTAGGCCAGCGTAGTTTCTCAGTTCTTTAGGAATGGCCACGCGCCCAGACTTGTCGATTGAAACGACCGAGCTGGAAGCGATCACCACCCGCTTGAACTCCATGACCGCTGGGTTGCTAGCAGGTAGTTTCCGGACTTTTTCAGCCTGAGCTTCAAAGTCGCTGATCCGCATGCCAACAAGGCAGGGCTCATAAAGGGATAGCGTTAATACGAAGCTATCTGCTTGGAGTGCTTGGCGAAATTCCAGTGGAAAGGCTACGCGCCCTTTATCATCCAAAAGATTTTCATTGAGTCCTCTAAACATAATATATTCAATCGTGAAAAATTTGCTATTCCCACCTAATTCCACTAGATTCCACCGAAATTGTCAAGAGGGAGAATTTTATGGCCAATTTCATCAAAAAAGCCTACGACCATTGCATTAAATTACCTTTTGGAAAACAGGCATTTAGCCGTTTTTTGGGTTGGGCGGCCCCATATAGTGGATCTATTTCCCCAAGAGTAGATGAGTTGAAACCAGGCTTTGCTCGGATAAGAATGCACGATAAAAAGCGCCTTCGAAATCACCTAAACTCCCTGCATGCAGTCAGTATAATGAATTTGGGCGAGCTGGCGACTGGTTTAGCGATTAACTATAGTTTGCCCGAAAATTCTCGCGGGATCTTAAAGCATCTTGGCATTGAATATATTAAAAAGGGCCGAGGAACCCTAACTGCCGAGTGCCAGTGCGAAGTGCCTAAGAGCAACGAGAAAAAAGAATATTTGGTTAAGGGCGAGATCTTCGATGAGCAAAAAGATTTGGTAGCCAAAGTAGAGGCTCTTTGGTTGGTTGGTCCGGAGAAATAGGCTGGAGCTTGTCATCCCGGGCTTGACCCCAATGCCATTCAGTTAAGGGTTGAAAGAATATCACTGCGTTTATCCGTTTTCGCCCACGGAGTGGGCTCAGGTGCCACAGCCCGGCCTGTTAGGGCCGGGTTATGCCAGCCCCCCCCCTCTCCTGCATCGTCGCCAGCTTCATGAGAAGTCAATTCTAGTTGTTACCATAAACCTGGAGGCTATGTGGGGTAGGTGGGTCGACGTGAACCCGGCCCTGCGGACCGGGCTGTGGCACCTGAGCCCACTCCGTGGGCGAAAACGGATAAACACGCGGCGATATTCTTTCAACCCTTAACTGAATGGCATTGGGGCTTGACCCGGGATCCAGTCAATTAGCGTAATCTTTCATTTAGTCAGCTTAACTTGTTTGTGATACAAGATGTATACAATGAAAAATTGCATTATGCATGCTCAAATTAAAGATCAGCATTCTCAAGAAATGCAAGAACAATCGCCGATTGAGGCGATGGAAAAGCTTGGCTTAGAGAGTATAAAATTCAAAAACCTCAAAATGACTAAGTCATGAAACTTTTCCACCGTATTATCCAATCAAATCCAAGTCCTACTCGCCATGCGATTTTAGTCCACGGCATCATGGGTTCTTCTCGCAATCTCATGACTTTTGCTCGCATGTTGACAGAGCGTTTTCCAAAATGGCAAGTCTGGTTGACCGATTTGCGCCATCATGGCGAGTCCGGCTATTTTCCACCGCCCAATACAATTGATAGCTGCGCTCAAGATGTGCTTACTTGGATTAAAAATCTAGATATTTCAGTCGATATGCTGATTGGCCACTCCTACGGTGGCAAAGTGGTTTTGCGCCTAAATGAGCTGATGCCTGTTAAACAAGTATGGGTATGGGATGCCGAGCCTGGTTTTAAAGATCCTAATAAAACCGACGACATGATTAAGCAGCTCAAAGCGATCCCGATGCCTAAAAAAAACCGCCAAGAAGTTTTGCAAGCGATGCTTGATTTAGGGCTTACGCGTGAGACAGCCTTGTGGATGATGATGAACGTGGTGGTGCTTTTTGGTATCAAGCACGTCATAGTATGCACTTTGTACTTCTTTTCTAATATGTTTGCCTGTATCTTCAAGTCTGATCTTATTCAAATAAATTTTTGCATCATACTGTTTTCTATCTCCATTGTAGAACAAGGTCCCTAATGGAAAATTCCATTTTATTCCAAAATTGAACCTGTTTTGATTGCCCACAAAATCCAAGGTCGGCCCAAACATCCCATCGTTAAATCCAATGGTTAAGTTGGGCATCATCATAGACGCACCAACACTTTTTCTTGCAGTTTCCAATGCGTTTATAGTACTTGCTAATTGTAATACTTTTGGCCGCTTACTTTCAGTATATACAATCATTGCAAGTGTTTGAGCATTGACTATATCCACAGGTACAAATACTGAATCTACCGAAACAAACAAGGTATTGTCTTTAACATTTAAAATATACAGAAGATCATTTGATGCTTGTTTGATGGCATTTTCCGCCTTACTGGCTTCAATTTTCAGATGATTTAAATTTGCCATCGCCAAAAGCAGATCAGATTTATACCTCA
>JAESQZ010000200.1 GCA_016764955.1 Deltaproteobacteria bacterium
AAGCAAACCCTGATTCGTTTGCTTTGGCTATTGAACTAGCGGTCCAATTGTCATCCCGCACCCCGGATCAAGTCCGGGGTGCGGGGTGACACAAGGGGGCCTTTAAGCTTGCGCGCCACCCTGAACATTCATAAAAGACATCGAAGTATGTCCTAGTGATTCAAATGCCTTTTGAAACCTCTCTGAAATAGGGACATTTAACGCAATTTCAGGGAAAAATGGCATGTGAACATAGCGGCCCTTGCTAAGCTCTTCTTCAAGTTGGCCGGGTTTAAAGCCAATATATCCCAGTAACAAGTCGAAATTGCCAGGCATTTCCCCTGCTGCAGAGCGCTCTAAAAGCCATTTGGAGGGCGAAATTGAAATGCTTTCACTAATTGTCAGCCCTTCATCTAGCGGTTTACTTGGTTCATGTTCATAAATAATAAACCCTGAATTTTTGGAAATTGGCCCCCCCCACAGAACACGGCGGTCTGGAATACTTGCCTCAATTGAAAGATCCTGAATTAATTCATGAAATGAGAGCTGCGTTCGTCGGTTAAGAACAAATCCCATGGCATTGCCTTCCTCATGGGCAGCAAGAAGAATTATCGTGTCAGGCAGTGCCATCAAAAAACAAGGTGCCATGCTATGAAACATAAACCGCATTTTAAAACAAAAGTACTTGTTAAATCAAAAATCTTCATATTGACCCTCTCTTTAAACTGCTTATAATGTAGCTTTAAGAGGAAAAAACCATGGAATCTTCCAACCCAGTTTTAGCACGAGCTCTTAGACACGGAGAGCATTATTTAACCGGTGAACGCATGTCCGTATCAGGCACTGTCAACAAGACAGGCCTTTTGCTGGCCATCGCTTCAGCCACGGCCGCTTATCCCTGGAGCTTACTGACAGAAGCTCGGATGGCCGAGCTGAACACCATCATGTGGGGCGGTATGATCGGAGGACTGATTCTCGCATTTGCGACAATCTTTAAACCCACTTGGGCCTTTTGGTCTGCACCTGCTTATGCTGCTTGCCAAGGCCTAGCTCTAGGCTCCATCTCGGCTGTGATGAATCAAGCTTATCCGGGCATTGCTTTTGAGGCTTTGGCTGGCACATTTGGTACTTTGGCAGTGATGCTGACGCTCTATCGTACAGGCGTTATTAAAGCCACCAAAAGCTTTAGAGCAGGTGTACTGGCAGCTACCGGTGGTGTTGCGGTTATTTATCTGGTATCAATAGCATTCCAATGGTTTGGTATCTCGATGTCTTTTATGACGGGTAGTGGCATCACTGGTATTGTTTTTAGCCTTGCAGTGGTCTGCATTGCTGCTTTGAATCTCGTGCTTGATTTCGACTTAATCGATCGAGGCAGTCGCGAAGGCGCACCCAAACATATGGAGTGGTATGGCGCTTTTGGCCTCATGATCACCATGGTTTGGCTCTATGTTGAAATGCTTCGTCTCTTAAGCAAATTGCGCGGAAGAAGTTAATCAGTTAAAATAGCTGAGCACCGGGGTGTAGCTCAGCTTGGTAGAGCGCTTGGTTCGGGACCAAGAGGTCGCAAGTTCAACTCTTGTCACCCCGATCAATTTAGGAATATATAATATGTCATTTAATTCTTTCGGGCTTTCAGCCAAAATACTTCGGGCCATAGCCGAACAAGGCTATACTGAGCCAACACCAATTCAATCCGAGGCCATTCCGGCTGTTCTGAATGGCTTAGATGTTCTAGCAGGTGCCCAAACTGGCACTGGTAAAACTGCTGGCTTCACGCTGCCGCTGTTGCAACTTTTAAGCACCTCTGTTGGATCCAAAAACCGGCAGATTCGCGCGCTAATCCTGGTGCCCACTAGAGAGTTAGCAGCGCAAGTTGCTGAAAGCGTAGAAATTTATGGCAGGTATCTACATCTCAAATCAACCGTGATTTTGGGTGGCGTTGGTATTAAACCCCAAATTGATAAACTGCGCAGGGGATTAGATATTGTAATAGCTACGCCTGGCCGTTTGTTAGACCACGTCTCCCAGCGAACCATCAATTTGTCAAAAGTCGAGATTTTAGTTTTAGACGAAGCAGACCGCATGCTAGACATGGGCTTTATTCGGGATATTCGAAAAATTATCGCGTTGTTGCCTGCTAAGCGTCAGAACTTATTATTCTCAGCCACTTTCTCGAATGAGATTAAGAAATTAGCGAATAGTTTTTTGCATGCACCTAAAACAATCCAAGTGGCTCGCCCTAATACAGCCACAGAGTTGGTCTCACAGGTGATTCACCCGGTAGACAGCAAGCGTAAACGCGAACTTTTATCGTTGTTGATTAAATCCGGAAAATGGGAACAAGTATTAGACTTCACACGCACCAAGCATGGAGCGAATCGATTAAGCAAGCAACTCGAACAAGATGGCATTCGATCGTCTGCGATCCACGGCAATAAAAGCCAGGGTGCACGTACCCGCGCACTAGATGAGTTCAAACGCGGCATTGTGCGCGTGCTAGTTGCCACCGACATCGCCGCTCGAGGGCTAGATATCACCCAACTGCCTCACGTGGTGAATTTTGATCTACCAAATGTACCAGAAGATTATGTACATCGCATTGGGCGTACTGGCCGCGCTGGCAGCGAAGGCGCTGCGGTTTCATTGGTTTGCATTGATGAGCATAAGCTACTCAGAGATATCGAGAAATTACTCAAGGCTGAAATCCCTAAGAAAGTCATACCTGGCTTTGAGCCCGATCCGTCAATCAAAGCACAGGATCTCAAACTTAAGCGTCAACAACAGAGTCGTCGACCACAGCGGCCCCAGCAGCAACAAAGACGGCGCCGCCGCTAGTGGAGCAACTCTATTCCACTCCACCTTGTGAGCAATTCATGGTGAAGCTACCGCCATTTTCGTCAGCTGATACATATGAAGGAGCGTTAAAATACTTCAAGCTTTCAGCCTTAGGCGGAAAAAGAATCTTCACATGAGAGCTATAGGGAGATCCATCACCCGGGTAATAATACTGATCTGCTGAATATATCAAATCGCTCAAGTCAAATCGCTTGTACCCCTTATATTTCCAAGGCCTATAATTGGCATCTGGGCTAACCATTGGATCCTTACTATAAATCGTCCTTTTAGAGCCTTCAAAGCGATAAGCCAAAGCTAACTTCACATCGCGGATCCCACTACTCTCTAGATACCCCTCTAAGGTTAAACCAAAGCTATCATAATTGTCCTCTTCGAGAGCTCGATAAGTACCCGTACAAACAACATACCCAGCGTTTATAGAAAACGATGCAAGCAACACCAAAGCAACTAGTAATCTTAGAACCATTTTAAAATCTCCTGATTTGTGATTTTCAGTTGGAGATTACTTTGGCCTTTTTAACTGGCGCTAAGATGATAAAAGACTCAAATGAAACCCTGGGATGCAGAACATCGAGCTGATCTGGACTTAGCCAAACGGCTCATTGAGATACAATTTCCAAACCTAAAGCCAGCCAATCTAAAGCTACTCGGGGAGGGCTGGGACAATTTAGCCTACGAGGTTAATCAAAAATTTGTATTTCGATTCCCCAGAAGACAAATATCTGTCGATTTGATTCGTACTGAATCTGAAGTTTTACCTAGTGTAGCACCTCGATTGCCGCTTCCGATTCCAAATCCTATTTATTTAGGCCAACCCACCAAAGATTATCCATGGCCATTTGCTGGCTATAAGATGCTTGAAGG
>JAESQZ010000201.1 GCA_016764955.1 Deltaproteobacteria bacterium
ATGCAATTTTAGAGGCTGTGGCAGCTGAAGTTGCTTTAGTAGCCTGTATCACTGAGGGTATTCCTGTTTTGGATATGGTCAAAGTCAAGCATGCCATGAAGGGCAGCAAGACGAGGCTGATCGGCCCGAACTGCCCAGGAACTATCACGCCAGACGAGTGCAAAATTGGTAGTATGCCAGGATCTATTCACAAAAAAGGCAATGTTGGAGTTGTTTCGCGTTCTGGGACTTTAACCTACGAGGCTGTTTATCAGCTGACCCAACTTGACCTTGGGCAGTCGACTTGTGTTGGCATTGGCGGTGACCCAGTCAGTGGTACTTCGTTTGTAGATGTCTTAAAAGCTTTTGAAGCGGATCCGGAAACACTCGGTGTTGTGATGATTGGTGAAATCGGCGGCACGGCTGAAGAAGAAGCAGCTGATTATGTCAAAAATCATATGACCAAACCAGTGACTGGTTTTATTGCAGGCAGCACCGCGCCAGCAGGTCGCAGAATGGGTCACGCGGGCGCTGTGATTTCAGGTGGCAAGGGCGGCGCACAGGATAAGATCAAAGCTTTGGAGCAGGCGGGCATTCGCATTGCCCCAACGCCGTCTGATATAGGAGCAACTTTCTGTGAGCAATTTGATCAACATCGCGGAAAATAGACGCGCTCGTTTTGACTATGCCATCCTAGATACTTTCGAGTGTGGCATGGTACTCGTGGGGACTGAGGTCAAGTCCCTGCGTGAACGCCATGTGAATTTTAGCGATGCTTATGCGCTGCTCAAAGATCATGAACTGTTTTTGATAGGGCTTAAAATCGAGCCCTATATGTATGGCACGCACGAAAATCATATTGTCGATCGCACACGCAAGCTTTTGTTGCATCGCAAAGAGTTAGACAAACTGGAGCGTTCGATTACGCGCAAAGGCCTTACTCTGATTCCCTTAAAACTTTATTTTAAAGATGGCCGAGCTAAAGTTTTAATTGGCCTTGCTGAGGGCAAAACCAAAGGTGATAAACGCCAAAGTATTAAAAAACGCGAGGCAGATCGGGAAGTTGCTCGCGCGATGCGCCGCGGGAGTCGTTAGTTTTATTGGCATCCTTGGGGGACATGAATTCCAGTGCTCCCAAATGGAAGGGGATTAACGCCAGATGGTGGAACATGTGGCATGGCTGCTGCTGCACCGAGATCGCCGGATGTGCTGCTGTTGCCTGATGTCGGCTCTTGTATTTTATCAAGATCGTCTTCTTCCCCGGCTGCTTGGGCTGCAGCTCCAGCTCCACCCGCTGTGCCAAGTTCTGTGCTTACAGATAATCTTCGAAGTGCTTCAGCTGCTTGGGTTCGGATGGAGTCATTACTGCTGATTGATAGTCTGCGAAGATCTGACTGCAGTCGACGCACTTCATCTTCACCAAGGTTGCCACTGCTTAAGAATTTTCGGAGGCTTGACCACAGTTCAAGCATTTCAGCTTCATCAGCATCAGCAATGCGAAAGTCGGGTGGCAGTACTTGAGGAGTGTTTAGACTACCATCATCATCATTGTCATTTGAGCTGGAAGCGTCATTTTGTGCTTGCGCATCCTGCATCCCGGCATCTGAAGCATATTGGTTTGTTTGGTATTGGTTCCTGGTGGGAACATCGCCTCTACAACAGCTATGAAAGTTGCCAGCCAGGGCAGGTGGGGGATAGTGAAATAATGCGAGACAAATAAATAGCCTGAATAATATTTTATTCATATAAATTGAATAAATATATTTCTTTAGGCATGAAGTCAATTGGTTATTTTATGACATTACGGATGAAAAAACGGGTGAAAACACCCGCTGTTTATTTAAGTTAGATCAAGTCCCCATCTAAAAATGGCCCATACTCTTTAGGTATTGTGCGCTTTTCAGGATGAGTTTCTTTTGTAAACAAGGCTAATATCAGGGAGATAGAAATCATAATAGGCACTAGCATTAGGGCAAATTTGTAATCGCCTGATGAATAGTAAGGAATGCCGTTTACCATGGTGCCATCCCAGTGGGAGCGTATGAGCTTACCAATGATAGGCAAAAAGATGATACCGGTTGTCATGACAATGCCGTTCACAAATGCAATCGTAACCCCGCTCATCTTAAGTGGCATAGATTCGCAAGCGCTTACAAAACTAAGAGATTTCGATGCATAAGAAAACCCTGCTACAAAGAATAGCGGATATAAAGCATAGAGCGGAAGATCGACTAAGAAAACAGTGAACCAGATGGCTGCTGTGACGCATGGGCCAAAAATCATGGGCTTTCGTCTACTCTTAATTGTATCTGACAAGAAAGCAAAGAAGGGGCTTCCACAGGCCGCACCGATAAACATGCTTGATACAATAGAAGCCGCTACGAGTTCTGACTCACCGGTTGTGCGTGTTAAGAATGAAACGCCCCAAGCAACACCCATGATGGTAATGGGCAGATACATGCACATGCCATAAACTGATAAAAGCCAAATCTGAGGAGATTTAACGAGACGTTTTAAGTCTGTTAGCGGGTGTTCGTTGTTATAGATGTCCTCAATTTCATCATGATGATCAATTGGTGGATGGTTGCTGACAACCAGGAAAACCAAAACCGCGATGCCAAGGCCCAGCAGGCCGAGTGTGTACATCGTGTTGGTGAATCCAATTTTGTTGACCAGGAGCTCAAGCGGGACACCGCCGAGGCTAGCGCCAGCAGTGCCCATGAGGAGAACCAAGCCCATAACTTTGGCTATATGCTTAGGCTCTAGCCAGAGTATGCCAAGTTTCATGGTTCCAACGAGACCACAAGCAGATCCCAGTCCCATCATAAATCGGGCGGCGCCGCCAATCATTGGATTTGTTGAGCTTCCAAATAAGAAACACGCGCAGGCACAAAGCAAAGTTGCTACACATAAGAATAATTTTGGGCCAAGACGGTCTATAGTAATGCCAAGCGGTATCTGCATGCCGGAGTAGGCCCAATTATAAAGGCCAATCATGAAGCTGATACCCAAAGAGTCGATGGCAAAGTTTGTTAAAATTTCGCTGTTCATGACGTTGGGCGAAACCCGGAGCAAAAATTGGTACATATAAAAGATGCAGCCGCACAGAACGATGCTCCAGCCTTTGATGTTTTGTGCTCGCGTATTTGGTTTAGCATTCGTCATTCATCTTCCTACTTGATTTAACGATTCGGCCATCTAATAACGTAATCGTATCTGCATGCAAGGCATGTCCTTTGCGCCAACTAATGGGTTCGGTGCCGTACAGTACATCGCCTTTTAAAGGATGTCCAATTGCGGCCAGATGAACCCGAATCTGATGCCGCCTGCCGCCTTCTATGGTGAGGTGAATTAAGGTCGATTTATCGTCGTCGCTAGTAACACTGCCCTCTCCCGCTTGACGCAGGAGAGGGGTTACATGGGTCTTGGCTGGCCTTGGCTCGCCTCTGAAATATTTATGTTTAGGCGTAATCGCTAACATCTTGGCCTTGTTTTTTTGGTGATGCGCAATTGGATAATCAATTACACAGGGCTCTTTGATTTCACCTTCAACGAGGGCGATATAGGTTTTTTTGATTAAGCCTTTTGAAAAAGCCTCTCGCAGTTTTTTATAGCTTTCTGGGTTTCTAGCAAATACGAGTAAGCCCGACGTCCCAGTGTCTAATCTGTGCACTAAGCCGCCTTCCAGTGAATTATCTGAAGCAGTCGCAATTTCTGGGTAAAGTTCACAAACAGCCTCAAATGCGCTTTTTATCCCCCCTTTGAAAAAGGGGGGCAGGGGGGATTTCAAAGGATGCGACGGCATCCCTGCAGGCTTATCCACCACAACACAATCTTTATCTTCGTAAATTACTAGAATAGACGATGGGGTCATGGGCATTGACATAACACGCCATCCCCAATTGCCAGACAGAAGCTTTGGCAAACATGTGAATCCACTGGCATAGACCGGAATCAAATCAGGCTAATAGGCATTGCAATAGCATGCCATCCCCGATTGCCAGTCCGCGGCCAAGTGCTTCCAAACAGCCTGATTCTGATGACGGCTTTGTTCAAACACAGTCTCAGAGTTTTATGTCATGGCAGGAGCGGCCCAGTGGCTACCTGGTTAATTTGCCGCCAATTGAAGTTAAAGATTTTAAGTTAGATGTGATTGTAAAGCCCATCTTGCCAATTTTGCAAAGCGATACGGCGCAACAAGTGATTCATAATCCTGAAGTTTTAGAAGGTGTTCCGACTGAGGAAATGGCTGCGTTTCAGTACCAATTTAATGCTGCGCTTAAGGCTTTGGTAGAGGATAGAGTCATGCTGCAGAGTTTAGAGCCCTGGCAGATTAGAGGTTTTATTGACCACTTGGAGCAGTTTGGGACGGAAATACTCACACTGAATCAAAAGCGCAAAAACGCCTGGAAGGCATTTTGGGGCAGGCTTTGCCCGGATTATCGACGCGAGCAAGAGAGTTGTAAAGCTCTAGTCGATAGCTTAAACTTTGGAATCAGGGCGCTTAGATTACTTATTCCAGTTCCTACTCAAGATAGCCGGCTTAGCGAAATGTGAGCCTAGATAGGCAGTTGTCAGAGCGCCTAATTTTTGCCATAAGAGCTGCTCCATGGCAGCTATACAGCAAGCATTGAAGGCCCTTAAGGCCGGTAAACCTATTGTTTTAGTGGATGATGAATCGCGTGAAAACGAAGGTGATTTGATCTTAGCTGCTGAAAAAATAACGCCTGAAAATGTTAATTTCATGATCAGACATGGCAGTGGCATTATTTGTGTGACCCTAACAGAAGATCAAGCTGATCAACTTAACCTGCCTTTGATGGTTCAAGATAATCACTTGCGCGGTAAGTTTGCAGCTAATTTTACGATTTCTGTTGAGGCTGCCCAAGGTGTTACGACTGGCGTTTCGGCTGCTGACAGGTGCAAGACCATTTTGGCTGCCATGAACCCAAATTCTAAGCCTGAAGATTTATCAAGACCGGGGCATGTTTTCCCTTTGAGGGCCAAAAACGGAGGGGTTTTGGAACGAGAAGGCCACACAGAAGGTTCTGTGGATTTGATGCGGTTGGCTAAGTTGACTCCAGCAGGCGTTTTGTGTGAGCTCATGAACGAAGATGGCACGATGGCTCGGATGCCTGAGATTGAAAAATTTGCTCGAGAACATGACTTAATTGTTTTATCCATTAAAGAATTGGTCGAATTGAGGAGAGGCTTGTGAAAATTGCTTTGGTTGCCAGCCGCTTTAATAGCGTGATTGTGGAAAGGCTAGTAGAGGGAGCCAAGCAGGTTATAGAGCCACATGGCTCCTATGAGCTTTTTTGGGTGCCGGGTGCTTTAGAGATTCCTGTGGTGGCTCAAAAGTTGAGCCGCACCAATCGATATCAGGCTTTAGTGTGCTTGGGTGCTGTTATCAAGGGTGCGAGCGATCATTATGAACATGTTTCACGCGAGGTGCATAACGGTGTGACGCGTGTGTCTTTGGATGCAGGGATTCCTGTGGCAATGGGTGTTTTGACAGTGGAGAGTATGGCGCAGGCTTTTGAAAGAGCGGGCGGAACCCATGGCAATGTCGGCGCCAATGCTGCTTCAGCGGCAGTTGATGTTTTGAAGCTATTTGAGCGAGTGAGAGAGCTTACATGAGTGGCCCTAGGCATAAAGGACGCGAGTCTGCACTCCAAATCATGTATCAAGTGGATCATGGTGCGCTAGCTGAAGAAGCGATCACAGGTTTTTTTGCGTATTTTGCGCTGTCTAAGGCTGGCCGTGAATTGGCAGATTCTTTGGTGCATGGCGTGGTTGAGCACCAAAGTGATATCGATAAGAAGATTACAGACTGCAGTCATAAGTGGCGGGTTGACCGAATGGCTGTCGTCGATCGCAATGTGCTTCGCCTGGCGGTGTTTGAGCTTTTTCATGCGCCGGACCCACAACCTAAGAAAGTCATTTTGAATGAATGGATTGAAGTTGCAAAACGTTATGGAGCAGAGCACTCCAGCGCATTTGTGAATGGAATCCTAGATAGCATGCTATGAGTACGAAACGAGACTACTATGAAATATTAGGTCTTTCCAGCGAGGCCACTGGGCGCGAGATTAAGACCAGCTATCGTAGATTGGCTCATGAATTACACCCAGATAAAAACCCTGGTGATAAACATGCTGAAGAAAAGTTTAAGGAAGCAACACAAGCTTATTCGGTTTTGGCTGACCCAGAGAAGAAAGCGCAGTATGATCACTACGGACATGCGGATCTAGGTCAGGGTGCTTCTGAATCTTATTCAGTTAACATAGAAGATATCTTTGGAGATATTTTTGGCGATATTTTTGGGGGCGGTAGAAGCCGTTCTCGAACTGCTAGACAACGCGGTTCAGACCTGCGCTATGATTTGTTGCTTTCTTTTGAAGAAGCAGCTTTTGGCGTAGAAAAAGAAATTGAGCTTGAGCGGTTGGAGCCTTGCAAGACTTGTGATGCCACGGGTTCCGAGTCAGGCAAAAAACAAGCTACCTGTAAGACTTGCAGTGGGTCTGGGCAGGTACGAATTTCACAGGGCTTTTTCGCTGTGACGCAGACTTGCCCTGCTTGCCATGGCGCAGGGCAGATTGTGAGTGACCCTTGTATTGATTGCAGAGGCACCAAGCTCATGGAGTCTAAGCAAAAGCTGACCATCAAGGTTCCACCTGGTATCGATAATGACACCAAGTTGCGGTATACGGGTGAAGGCAACTCTGGCTTGCATGGCGGTGGTAGAGGCGATTTGTATATCGTTTTGACGGTTAGGCAGCATCCAATTTTTAGCCGGGATGGCTTTGATGTTGTTTGCGATATGCCAATATCTTTTACTCAAGCAACATTAGGTGCTGAGGTTGAAGTGCCAACCCTGCATGGCAAAACGCTTTTAAAAATTTCACCCGGAACTCAAACAGGTCATGTTTTTACGCTTATAGGAAAGGGGATTCCGCATTTGCGAACTCGTTCTGGGCGAAAAGGAGATCAGTTGGTTCAAGTTACTGTGGAGATCCCAAAAAAGCTGAGTGAAGAACAAAGACAAGCTCTGCTGAATTTTGCCAATTTATTTGGAGAGGACAATTTGCCCTCTCAAAAGGGATTTTTTGATAAAGTCAAAGAGCTTTTTGGCTAAGGACCCTTAAGATGAAATCAAACGAACGAAGTGAATTTGAAGCTTTTCTAGACGCTACTGGGCCAGTAAAAAGGTTGAGCCTCGAGGTGGGCGATAAGGTGAGTGCAAAAATTGTACACTTATCAAAGGATACGGCTTTTTTAGCGCTGGATGCGCAGAACGAGGCAATGATCCCACTGGTTGACTTAGAAGAACCAGAAGTTGGTAAAACGATCGAAGCTTCAGTTGCTTCTGTTGGGGACCAAATCTGGCTGACAGTTAAAGGTACAAAGAATGCTGGTGACGTTGGTAGCCTGGTTGAAGGTAAAGTTACTAACGCTAGGAGCGGCGGTGTTGAAGTAGACGTTGGTGGGCAAAGAGCTTTTTGCCCAATTGGGCAGCTCGACATTGGCTATGTGGAAGATCCAAAAGAGTTTGTAGGCCGAACACTTTCTTTTATTGTGTCGCAATCTACTGCTAAGAATTTAACACTCAATCGTAAAAGTTTGTTGCAAAAACAGCGGGCTGAAAAGATGCGGGAGATTTTGGCCAACTTAAAGGTTGGCGACCAGGTTGATGTGCCAGTTTCGAGGACAGCTGAATTTGGTGTATTTGTCGACTTAGGTGGTGGCGTCGAGGGCTTAATCCCACAATCTGAGCTTGGCTTTGGCAAGATCTCAGTTGGAGATAAAGTGACAGCTCAGGTGATGAAAATTGAGCCTGACTATAAACGCCCAGGCCAGATGCGTATTGTTTTATCTTTAAGGGCTGCATTTCCAGATCCTTTTGAGACATATGCTTCGCAGTTGGTTCCAGGGGCGCAAATAGAAGGCATTGTTGCGCGCCTAGAGAATTATGGGGCTTTTGTTTCTTTGTTTCCTGGTTTGGACGGGCTCATTCATATTAGTGAGTTGAGCACCAAGCGTATTAAGCATCCCGATCAAATTGTTAAAGCGGGCGATAAGGTTAATGCACGGATTTTAGATGTTGACCCCGTTAGTAAGCGAGTGGCTTTAAGTCTAAAAGATCCCGATGCGGATGCTGCAGGCAAAGCAATTCCGAAAATGGAGTCAGAGCGTAGCTTGGGAAGTTTGGGAGACTTGATGAAAGCCGGCAAATCATGATTTTGTCATGCCAGCGAAGGCTGGCATCCATCCCCGAGTTGTCATGCCAGCGAAGGCTGGCATCCAGAATAGGCCACAAGATATACTGGATACCAGCCTTCGCTGGTATGACAATATTTTAGAGAGGTTTGGTATGAGCAGCGCTGAACACCGTTTACTTCGGCAGACTTTACAAAATTTTGTAGCGAAAGAGATTGAGCCAGGCGCGCTTGAGCGCGATCAAAAAGAACATTTTGATCTGAACTTATTTCGAAAGTTGGCCGACTTAGGTTTACTGGGAATTACAGCGCCTGAGATTTACGGCGGCTCTGAAATGGATGCCGTCGCAGCTGTGATTACCCACGAAGAGTTAGCTTATTCGGACCCAGGTTTATGTTTGGCTTATTTGGCGCACGCCATGCTTTGTGTGAATAATCTCGCTGTAAATGCCAGCGAGTCACAAAAGAAAACCTATTTGCCGAAGCTTTGCTCGGGTGAGTGGGTGGGCTGCATGGCGATGTCTGAACCAGATGTTGGTACAGATATTTTAGGTATGAAGACCTCTGCGAAGCGTATCGATAATCATTATGTGATTAATGGCCGCAAGATGTGGATTACAAACGGTGTGCTTGATGCAAGTGGCAAACCCGCAGACATAACCTATCTTTACGCCAAAACAGGCGAGCAAATCTCAACCTTTATTGTAACCCCTGACTGTGAAGGCTTTTCAGTTGGCCAGAAGATTATGGGTAAAACTGGCATGCGTGCTTCGAGCACGGCCGAGCTGGTATTTGAAAACGCCAAAGTACCAGTAGAAAATTTAGTCGGTGAAGAGGGCGATTCTATTAAGCACATGATGCGTAATCTAGAGATCGAGCGTGTGACATTGGCTGCAATAGGCCTTGGTATTGGAAAACGCTGTTTAGATATTATGATTGGCTATGCCAATGAACGAAAGGCTTTTGGAAAGCCGATTGCAGCATTTGGGCAGATTCAGCAACATATTGCTAATAGCTATGCAGAATATCAAGCGGCTTCAGCTTATGTGTACCAAACAGCTCAGTCTGATATGAGCCGTTTAAATAGCGATGGCGTCAAATTAATTGCCGCCCCAATGGCCAAAAAAGTAGCCGATTCAGCCATGCAAGTTCTAGGCGGCAACGGATATGTTTCAGAATATGTTGCAGAGCGCCTCTGGAGAGATGCTAAGCTGTTAGAAATAGGTGGTGGGACTTTAGAGGCTCACCAAAAGAATATTTCGGCAGATTTGCTAAAAAGGGGGGGCTTTGAGTCATGTGGAGATCGTTTTTAGGATTAGCAGCTTTTTTACTATTGCTATCTGCTTGTAGGTCGACAACAACTTGTGACCCGACAGTTAATCCATTTAAGGCAGATTGCCCGAAAACAGCGTCAACTTGTGATCCTGCTGGAATCTGTCGGAATGACACCTGTTCTCAAGGGACTTGTGGTGCTGGGGAACAATGTGATCAAAGCGTGGCTAGCATTGGGCCAAATGCAGGTGCTCAAATCTGTCAGACAGCATGTGAAACCGATGCCGAGTGTCCGCGTGTTGATGGGGTTCCTCAAGTTTGCATGCGCTTTGATCTTCCGGGCAGTACTACTACAGAGTCATTTACAATTAAAGTCTGTAAACGCAAATGTAGCCAATCGACGGAACCATGGTGCAATGAACCTTTTCAGTGTAGGAGTGTTTTTCAAGCTGGTGGTCCGGAGCCGCCGCTTCTTTGCGTAGCGATTCTCAAGTGTTCAGATGGCAAAGATCCAGTAATACCATCAGGTGGTAGCCAATATACTTGTCCGACTCCTCCGTCTTAATTTTGACATGAAACGCATTTGCTTCATATTGTCCTTTTCGTTGTTATTGGTTGCTTCTGGTTGTGAGGCGTCGCCATCAAGTAAGCGGATTGCTGGACTTGATGCAGAAGTTGGCTTGCAGGTTCGGTCATTGAAAACAGGCAAAGTTTTATATGCGCACAATGCCAATAAGACTTTTATACCAGCTAGCACGCTGAAAATTTTTACAGCGGCAACGGCACTATCTAAGCTCAAGCCTTCATATCGTTTTGAGACCCAAGTCTTTCATCGGGGGGGCACGTTATATTTGAAGGGTTCTGGAGATCCAGAATTCTCGGTGCATGAGCTGGATGATTTAGCAGGCCGAGTGAAGCAGCTGGTTCATCAGCGAATTAATCGAATTATCGTTGACGCAAGCGTGTTTGATAAGAATTATTGTGGTCAGGGTTGGAGTGACGATGATAGCCATAATGGCTATGCAGCGCCTGTTGCTGGCATCAATGTCAACTACAATCGAATTGTTTTAGGATTTTTGCCTGGTAAAAAAGTAATTGTGGATCCCTTAACTAGATACGTTGATTTAAAGACCTCAAAGGGTGTTTTCAAACTCCAAGGCCATGGGGTATCGGTTTCAGGCAAAATTCCCCGCGTGACAAAGCCATGGTATAAAACTTATGCAATCAAAGATCCTATCCAATGGGCTGGTTTTTTATTTGAGGAAGCACTGAGACGAGCAGATGTAAAACTTAGTAAAAAAGTGCTTATACAGGCTGGGAAAGTGCCGACGAAGTTAGAGCCAGTCACCAGTTCCTTCTCGCCTTATCTTTCTGAAATTTTAATCAGCTCTATGAAGTTTTCGCAGAATTTAGAGAACGAAGCTGTTTTGAAAACTTTGGGCGATGGAAGTTTTGAAAAGGGCTTAAAAGCGGTACGCGCTTTTGCTGGGCCAGACTTTAAGATTGTGGATGGCTCTGGCTTGTCGCGTATGAGCAAAATCACGCCTGATCAAATGACCCAATTTCTGGTGAGAATCGCTGGAGATTTTGAAACGAATCCAGAGTTTATGACCTCTTTGCCAATAGGAGGCGAGGATGGGACTTTAAAAGATATCTTTTTGTCTGAACCTTTTAGGGGATCTATCCGGGCTAAAACCGGACATATGCGGGATATCTATTGCTTGGCTGGCTATTATCATAAGCCAAATGGAGAGATTGTTGCTTTTTCTCTGTTTTCAAACAAGCTCAAAAGCAGCAAAAAAAACTAATTGATTGGTTTGAGCATATACTAAAGAAGATTTGATACAATGAAGTAATGCATCAAAAAGGGAGTCTTCGGGAAGTTATCCATATATCCTGGCCAATTGCGATGGCCATGCTTTCTTTTAGTGTGATGGATTTAACTGACACCATTATGGTTGGGCAGCTTGGAATAGATGAGTTAGCTGCAGTGGGGATGTCTACAGCAGTGATGTTTTCGATCAATGCCTTTTTTATTGGCTTTTTTGAAAGTGTTAAGATTTTGGTGGCTCAGGCGGTTGGAGCAGACCAGTATAAACTGGCAAGGCAAGCGGGGTGGCATGGGCTTTATTTAGCCATTCCGCTTGGTTTTTTAGTCGTTTGTTTGGCGTTTTCCAGTACCCATATTTTTGATCTTTTTGGTGGTCCTGAAAATATTCAAACTTTGTCTTCGGATTATTTTGTTTTGCGGCTTTGGGCTTCGCCTCCTTGGTTTATTACCTTAGTATTAGCCAGCTATTATCAGGGTACTGGTAATACGCGCCTACCCATGATGGTCAATATTTTTATGTGTGTGATCAATATTGTGGTTAGCCAAGCACTGATATTTGGTTTTGGCCCGATACCCGCATATGGATTGGCTGGTTCTGCTTATGGAACGGTGATTTCTGACTTTTTGGGTATGTTGATTATTCTGGGATATTTTATTCGGGATGTTGGATTTGAGTGGCGAATAAAAGCGAATTTAATGGGAAAATTATTTTTACTTGGTGTTCCAGTGGGTATTCGCTGGTTGCTGGATACAGGTGGGTGGACCTTTGCGATGATTTTGATTGCTCGTGAAGGGACAATGGCATTGGCTGCTAATCAAATAGCCACGAAAATTATGTCATTGAGCTTGCTACCAGTTTATGGAATTTCAGAAGCGGTTTGTATTTTGGCGGGCCAAAGTACGGGTGCTCAAGATTTTCCGGCGGTGAGGCGCTCATATTGGTCAGCAATTCAAATATCAGTTACTCTCATGATTATAACAGGTTTAGCGTTTTTGCTTGTTCCCATGCCGCTTGTGTCATTATTCCAAAAGAATACTGAAGTCTTAATCATAGCAAGTGAAATTTTGATGATGGTTGGTGCTTATCAGATTTTGGCGGCATTTTCGTTGGTGACAGCAGGAACTTTAAATGGCACGGGTGATACGCGATTTACAATGGTCTTGATTATTTTGAGTACTTGTTTTGTTATGGTGCCCACTGCCTATTTGTTTGGCGTGATTTTCAAGATGGGTGTTTATGGTATGTGGCTTTCGCTGATTGCTCACGAAACCGTGTTGGTTTTAGGAACGCAGTGGCGCTTTCGAAGCAGCGGGTGGAGACATCACGAGGCTGTCGCTTTGAAGGCGCATGCGCACTAGTTGTCATCCCGGGCTTGACCCGGGATCCAGCAAAAACAATACGGCCGTTTTGAAAAT
>JAESQZ010000202.1 GCA_016764955.1 Deltaproteobacteria bacterium
AGCGTCAAAGCGGGCTATCGGATGGGTCGCATCAAAGCAATCCAGTTACTCTATTGGAAGTTCTACGCCAATTAGAGGCAGTGAGTGGCACGGTTAGTCGACTAACGCCAGAAATGCTGGGGAGGCTGATTTATTTGTATATGCTACTCAACCCGCAGCCAGCTAGCTGGCTGGCACATGCTACAGGGCTTGGACAAAATGGCTATAATGTCGAGCCTCCCCCAGTAAGGGAAAACAATGGTGGTCCGTCTATTCCATATGTTGATAGTTTTGGCGCCTCATCGATGAGCAGCATAGGGTCCGCGGGTAGCGTGAATCGTCGTCTTAGTTCGTTGTTCCAATTGCAAGAACCAAGAAGGCCTATGAATAGTCCTAATCCGGTAGAACTGCAGAATGAAACAGGTGCTGCTAGGCCGCCAGGACCACCATTGGGCGTCGAACTCCCTCGGTCTTTGGTTCCTCGTGGGTCGGAGTAAACAGAAGCGTTCGTTTGTTCATCAGAGCAACCAATTATATGGGGTTACGATGGAACAGTGATGGTGGGGATTTCCTTGGCCTTGCTACAACCATCGAACTCAACAGTCCAAGCAGTGTGGATGTGGATCAAAATAACAACCTCCTAATTGCAGACCAGGGTAACGAAAAAGTTCGTAAGGTCTTTGGTTCTGCCACGGCTTTTGGAATTGATGCGATCCCCATCCAGAGTCGGCCAGCAGATGGACTGGATCCCACTTTTTTTCTAAAATCATTAGGGTTAATAGAAGGGTATCGAATTAGTTTAGGTTCAATCAATGTAGATGCGTCCAGGACTTTTGCAGCGCTTTGCTAGTTCTACGAAAGTTTTTTCGAGCTGTTTCTTTTGAACTTTTTGTCTCATGTTCCCTAGGCCTCTTTATGCTCCATCAAAAAGCTAAGTGCTTGCATGGGGGTGGTGTCATCTAAGTCTAGATTTTCTAGTGCAGCACGAAGTGGATCCTGTGAAAACAAAGGCAATTGAATCGGCGCAAGTTGGCTGACTTTGGGTGTTGGTTTTTCGTCTTCGAGTGAAGCTAAGACTTCAGATGCTCGAGATAAAACTATTTTAGGCAGCCCAGCAAGTTTAGCCACTTGGATGCCGTAGCTTTTTTCAGCAGCACCTTCTTGGAGCGTGTACAGAAATTGAATCTCATCTGCTTTTTCTAAAACAGCGACTTGGATGTTTTGCATGCGCTCTAAGTTGTCAGAGAGTTTGGTGAGTTCATGATAGTGCGTGGCGAATAGCGTTCTGGCACGTGTATGTGTATGCAAGTGCTCAGCGACGGACCAAGCGATTGAGAGGCCGTCAAAAGTACTTGTGCCGCGGCCAATCTCGTCTAATAAAACCAAAGAGTTGTGTGTCGCGTGGTGCAAGATGTGAGCCGTTTCGCTCATCTCGACCATGAAAGTTGAGCGCCCAGATTGGCTATCGTCACTGGCGCCCACGCGGGTAAAAATTCTGTCGCATAAGCTTAAAGTTGCTGAGTCAGCGGGGACAAAAGATCCGGCTTGAGCCAAGAGTTGTATCAACGCTACTTGGCGCATGATGGTACTCTTGCCAGCCATATTGGGGCCAGTAATCAACAAAAGCTGCCTGTCTTGGGCATTTAAAAGCATTGAGTTGGGTACAAACGGAAGGCCCTTTTTTTGATGTAGTTCTTCTAAAACCGGATGGCGCCCGTTTTGGATTTCTAAGCTATGTGCGGAAGTTTCAAGTAACTTAGGGCGGGTATATCGATAGCTGTCGGCGATTTCTGCCCAGGTTGCGAACGTATCAACTTGGGCGATCCAAGTAGAGGCTTTGAGTAAACGCTGGGTATGGCTGTTTAAATATTCACGGAGTTCTTTGAAAAGCTCTGCTTCACGTGCGAGACGTTTGGTGTCGGCATTGGAAACTTTTTGTTCCAAGTTTGATAGCTCTTCGGTGACATAGCGCTCGCCATTGGCGATGGTTTGTTTGCGTTTGTAGTGTTCAGGTACTTTGCTTAAGTGTGTTCTGGTGACTTCGATGTAGTAGCCAAAAACACGGGTGTATTTCACTTTGAGGCTGGGTATGCCGGTAGCTTCGCGCTCACGGTTTTCGATTTGGGCGATTTCATTTCGGCCGCCTGTTGCAAATTGCGTGTACTCATCTAGTAGGCTGTCGTAGCCGGGCTTAAAAACACCGCCATCTTTGAGAGCCAGCGGTGGATTTTCGGCGAGGGTTTCGCATAAATGTTTTGCGATGTCGCCCAAGTCTAGACTAACGGCGGCCATGGGTGAATTAGTCAAAGCTTGAGTAAGCTTAGGCAAGTTAACTAGAGAGTCGCGCAAGTTCGCGAGTTCTCTTGGATTCACACGATTCGAAGCAATTTTGATACTCAGGCGCTCTAGGTCATACAGAGCTTTAAGGGTTTCACGAACTTCGTGGCGCACGCTTGGTTGCTCCAAAAACCATTCGGTGTTGTCTTGACGATGATTGATTTCATCTAAGCTGGTTGAGGGCGCGTTGAGCCAGCGGTTGATTTGGCGCCCGCCCATAGCAGTGCCAGCTTTATGAAAGAGCTTTTGCAAGCCGGGTAAATCAAGATGCTCACGCGAAGTGGCATCAATAATTAACTCAGCATCGATAGAGTATGGCTTGGGCTCTAATAAAAACTCAAAAGAGCCACATTGGGTTTCTTGAACGTAAGATTTTATGAGTTCAGAGGCTGTTTTGCGTGAAGAGTGTGGAATCGATTCAAATCGGCAAGTTTTATGATTGTTAGCGACTTGATCGAGCTTTTCTAAAAGTTCTTTGGACCAAAATTCACCGCCAATTAAAATTTCAGAAGGGGTTAGCTTGGCGACCTCGTCTGCAAGACTTTGCGGGTTTTTGGTTTTGGTCTCTATAAATTCGCCTGTGGATAAATCTAGGGCGCTTAAAGTATATTGGCTTTTTGAAATTGCACTGAGTGCAATCAGGTAATTATTTTGGCTGGGGGTGAGGCTGTCTTCTTCTAAGACCGTGCCCGGGGTTATGATACGAGTGATATCGCGTTTAACTAGGCCTTTGGAGGCTTTAGGGTCTTCTAATTGATCACAGATTGCGACTTTAAAACCGAGGCCAATGAGTTTGGCGATGTAGGTGGGCGCTGCGTGATGTGGAAAGCCCGCCATGGGGATGCCTTTGTCACGCGAGGTGAGGGCAAGTTCTAGAATTGGAGCTGCTTTTTTGGCATCGTCGGCAAACAACTCATAAAAGTCGCCCATGCGAAATAATAAAATAGCATCTTTGGCACGCTCTTTGGCGGCGGCCCATTGCCTTTGCATTGGAGTCATCGAAGTAATTCGAGGATACTCTCAAGTTCTTTCTTAATCGACAAGAGCCGTTCTTGCGTAGGCGTGATATCAGGCATCTTGAGGGCTTTTTTAGCACCTGCAATGGTGAATCGCTCTTTGTACAAAAGCTTTTGGATACGGGCCAAGGCTTCTAAGTCTGAGCGCTTGTACAAACGTTGGCCGGTTTTGGATTTAAAGGGCCTAATTTGTGGGAATTCAGACTCCCAATAGCGTAAAACGTGAGGCTTTACGCCAAGAAGAGAGGATGTTTCACCGATTTTGAAATATTTTTTATTGGGTATTTCAACTTGATCCATTGGATTTTTCCATAGCGTGTCTGAGCACCGGACTTGCCTTGAAGGTCACTACTTTGCGAGCAGAGATTTCAATGGCCTCACCGGTTTGTGGGTTTCGCCCACGTCTAGCGCGTTTCTGGCGAACTTGGAAGCGCCCAAGGGAGCTTATTTTAACTTCTTCACCTTTTTCGAGTGTTTCTTTCATCATCTCGAAGACACGGTCCACAAGGTCAGCACACTGTATTTTGGAAAAACCCAGAGTTCGGGCTACAGCAGCGGCAATATCGGCTTTGGTGAGGGTTTGTGTGTCAGACATACTTCTGATATCAAAACAATAATCCGGAGCTGTTGTCAAACTGTATGGCACAATATGATCGAAAAGACACTTATTATCGGGCTGCGAAACGTCAAGGTTTTGTGGCACGGTCTATTTATAAGCTCGAAGAAATCGACCAATCTTTCAAATTAATCCCACCAAAAGCCCATGTTTTGGATTTAGGCTGTGCGCCTGGCTCTTGGTTGCAATATGTCGAAAAAAAAGTTGGCAAATCAGGTGGCAGAGCAGTTGGTATAGATTTAGCGCCACTAGCCATGACCTTTGGGCCACATGTGGAGTTTATTCAGGGCGATGTTTTCGAAGTGCCTATTCCAGAAGGCTCGTTTGATGTGGTCTTGAGCGATATGGCACCCAAAACTTGTGGGATCAAAAGCGTGGACCAAGATCGCAGCATGGCTTTGTGCGAGCAAGCCTTAGATATTGCCACACGAGTTCTAAAGCCAGGTGGCAATTTCTGCGTGAAAGTCCTAGAAGGCGGCGGCGTACCTGAATTTGTGAAAACCTGTCGTGAGCATTTTAAGCAAGTCAAAATTAGGCGGCCCAAAAGCACGCGCTCGCGCAGCATGGAGACTTTTATCATTGGGCTTGGCTTCCAATCTTCTTAAATCAGCTGAAATACAAATTTAGACATATTGATTAGATTAAGGTGCGCCGACTAGGATTAGTAGCTCTTTGTTTCTGTCTGGTGACTCCTGCCCAAGCCCATCAACACAACTGGGCTTTAGAGGCTGAGTGTTATTTGAAGAAGTTGGGCTCAGCGCTCGAGCGAGAGGCACAAATAGATGGCCTCGATAATAATCGTGTAACAACGCTATATTTGATATGTGCATTGGCTTTTAATTTGGCAGGTAATTCCCGGCGTGCGGTAGAACTCCTGGTGGAGAGCATCGAAGGTGCTTCAAACGAAATTTTGGCCAATATTGCCCTAAGAATATTAAATTTTTTGAACAGGGGAGATGTAACGTTTCCCACGCCTCATATTTACGAACAAAATTAGTTCAACAGACACTAACAAACTCGATGTGATATTATTTTTATATGCTTATTGAGCAGTTACTGCCGTTTTTAATTGCGGCCGCTTTAGGCTTTGCGATTGGTTTGGATCGTGAACGGCGGCATTTTCGTATGCAGTCTATGGGTGTTCGAAGCTTTGTTTTGCTAGGACTTTTAGGTGCTCTGGCCGGCAGTGTACAGAACGTTTATTTTTCGACTTCGATAGCTCTATTTGTGGCAGCGGCTATTATCGTTGGATATTATCGGACGAGTCAGGATGGTGGTGGGGAGCCTGAGATGGGGCTTACCACGGAATTTGCCGGGGCTATCACTTTTGTGCTGGGTTACATGGCGCATGATAGGCCTTGGTTAACGGCTATTTTAGGTCTAACGGTTTTCACGGTTTTGTGGAGTCGCAAAGCGTTGCATAATTTTTCTCGCCATCAGGTGAAGCCTGCTGAAATACAGGCTGCGCTTATCTTACTGGTTTTGGTAATTGGTATTAGGCCTTTGTTGCCCGAGGGGCCTATTGATCCTTGGGGCATTGTGCATCTCAAAACTTTTGTAACGGTTATTGCCTTAATTTTGGGTATTCAGTTTCTAAGCCATATTTTGATTCAAGTGTTTGGCAAGACAGTTGGTGTGCCGCTTTGGGGATTTTTGGCCGGTTTTATCTCGAGTACGGCTGTGATTTTAATGCTGCCGAAGCTAGTTAAAAAAGATAAGGCTTTGACAGCAAGTGCTTTGGCAGCCGCTTTGTTTGCTTCGACCTCGACTTTTGTGCTTCTTTTGTTAATTGTCTCGGCTCTATCTTATGAGCTGCTTGGGCAGGTTTCAGCATTTTTAGCACTTTCGATTTTGATTTCTACATTGGCTGGGCTGTTTTTCGCAAAGCGTCAGGATAAAATTGCGCCCTTTCCAACCATGGAAAACCCAATCGCTTTCATACCAGCGGTTAAGCTGGCTTTGATTTTAAGTGCGATTGTGCTCACGGTTGGTTTTGTGAATGAGTTTGCGGGTGATTTTGGAACGAAAGTAGCTTCTTTTATTGGTGGCCTTGGTGAACTTCATGGTGTGACGCTTTCTGTTGCAACGATTTTTGTGTCAAAGAGTATGACTATTACCCAAGCCAAAACCAGTATTATGTTGGCAGCAGTCGCAAGCATTATTTCTAAACTGGTGATTACTTGGGTGGGTTCTCAGACCCGTTATGCGGTTTATTTTTCGCTCGTTGCAGCAGCCATGACGACATCGATTTTAGCTGCATGGAGTTTCATGAGCTAATAGAGCATATATTATATAGTCCAGTCTTCTACTTTGAGTCCGGAAACACGTGAAAATTCTCGGACGTTGTTTGTGACGATCGTCAAATGATGAGCCCTGGCGATGCTCGCGATTTGGCAGTCCCGCTCTCCAATCATCTGGCCGCTTTTTTCTAATGCCACTCGAATGCTGCCATACTGTTTTGCTGCTAAACGATCAAAATCTAAAATTTCATAGGGTTCAAAAAACGTGTTCCAAAAAGTTTCATTTTCAGTCCGATGGACGCTTTTTTCGACCCCATAAGATATTTCAGCTAAAGTCACAGAGCTCACTCTAAGGTCGTCTGGACTGTGATGCCTTAGGCGCCTTAAAACAGCCAGATTTTTCTTATAGGCAAATATGCAAATATTGGTGTCTAAAAGATATCTCATAAACTAAATGCCTTGGGCGGCAAGTCCTCAGGGAGTTCCAAATCCTCGACAGGGGCTGCAAACAAAGTTTCCCAATAACCCTCGGGCCAATCACGCTTCTTGAGAGGCTCCAAAATCACCACATTACCCTCTTTACGGATTTCAACCTCAGAATCGAAAAAGCGGAACTCTTTAGGCAGGCGCACTGCCTGGCTCCGGCCACTCCAAAATATTTTTGCAGTTGTCATATCTCATATATAGCATCTATCATGCTTGTTCTGCAAGAAAATTCGCTACGTGTGTAGGTAACAACGCTGTTGGTTTAGTTGGGCTTCACCTGCTTGTTACTCGACTTTTGAGCTTAGGCAAAATATCGAGAGCCATGAAAGAATTTCGTGCATGGGCAGTTCACTCTAATGTTAATTCGCTTAATTAAAATTCGTCAAAGGTTTCAGACCACCTGGGCCGAATTCCCACCCAATGCGCCCATAATCACGGTTTCTTCAGCCTCAGATTTGTGGATTTTGCCAATCACGTCCTTCATCACTTCATCCACCAGCTCATCGAGCACTCTGGCCCAACGCAAATATTCAGGCCATAAAACACCTTCCATCATGGCTTTGCTGATCTTGATATGTGAAGTTGTATAACGCTGGCCATGATATCGGTAGGTCTCATAGCCATGTTTGTCACAAATAGTTGAAAATAGGCGTTTCTTCCATGGACTTTCCGCAGAGACTTTGTATTCAACAGGTTGGTGTTCTCTGTCATGGGCCATTTGAGCGAGAATGCGTTCTTTGGCTAGTTTAGCCGCTTGACGTTCACCTTCTGAACCGGCTTGTTCAATCAACGCCTCAATTTTAGCGATTTTATCTAAGATTGACATCTGTTGCCTCTATCATGCAATGCACCTCGTCTCGATTAGAGACTCCAGGTCACCCGATATCAGACACCACAGTTAGGTCAAGCTCCTTCCAGCAATTCCCGGGAAAATAAATAATGGCGTTTGAAAACTAAGCGGATTTTTAGATCAGGAAGTCTGAAAAGTTAATAATTTCGGCGAAGAACTCACTTTCTAAAACCTGGTCTTGTACGCCATTGACATGAATCAAAACAGGTCGGCATGAAAATCCGGTTGGAAGTTTAAGATGCTTTATTTTTTGTTTCATCTCATCTAGGATCTCTGACCTGATCTGATTTTTGGAGAATTTGATTTCACAGAGATAAAGCGTATTAAAGCGCGTATGGATGAGATAATCGATCTGACACCCTGATGTTCTAGCAGTGCTTCGTTGGAAAAACGGGTTGTCAGAAATGATTTCTTCTGGATAAATGTGAAGTTTCGTCCAGATCTTTTTTCGATTATTTAGAACTAAATTTTCGAATTGTAAGCCCAAAATACTTTCAAGACCCGGCAAACTCATGAGAGAACGATTTTCAAAGTGACCATGTTCTATCTTACCTCGATTGGGTTTGATATATTTAAGATAGAAACGCACATAATTATCGCTTAATCTAAAATGGCTGAGTCGACTCTCAGCGCCTGTTTTCAAGTGCCAAGTATAATCCCTCGAAATAAAGCCGGATTTCAGTAGATCTTCTAAATACTCACTTAGGCGACCTCCTTTTGGAATATCCATATGTTCACAAATGTCATTATACTCTAAGGCACCATTAGCTAAACTTTCGACAATTTTCTTATAGGTCTCGCTTCTTTTCGAGAATAAATCGGAAAAGATATTATCAAATTCTTTGAACAGAGCCCCTTTTTTTGAAAAACAGAGACGCTTAATGTTTTCCTCAGCACTCAAATTGGGTCGTATTTCCTCCAGATACCTTGGAATTCCCCCCGTGATAGCAAGCAGTTTAAATTTTTCGTAAGAAGAAACATTGCTTCCAATTGACTCGAAAAATCGATTGCAATCTTTCAAAGGTAGCTCACTTAACGAAAGAGTGAGAGAAATTCGGCCTAAAAACCCAGTGCTGCTAAGGATATTCTTTTCAATCCAAGTAGAGATGGAGCCACAAATAATTAAAATCAGCTCTGAGTTCTTTTTGAAGTGAATATCCCAGGCGTTTTTGAGCTTCCCCAAAAAATCAGGATCTTTAGAGCCCATCCAAGATATTTCATCAAAAAGTAAGATGACACGGCCTGTTTTGACAGAACCTGCCAACAGATTGAATAGCTTACTCCAGTCGTCTGCTAATACCTCTGGCAATTGAGTGGCTGCACTGAGCTGTCGCATGAATACATCTCGTTCAGATTGAGCAGTGGTTTTAGGAGTAGGCGGCAGACCTAAAAACTGATAAAAAGCATATTTCTTGCCGAATTCTTCTGCAAGGCGGCTTTTCCCGATCCGCCGCCTGCCTTGAATAACTATCAGACTAGCGCTCCTTTTTTTCAGGAGAAGTTCTAAATCTTGAAGTTCTTCCTGTCGACCAACAAAAACAGACGTACTCATAAATAACAATTTGTCATTATGAGGCCAAAGATGTCAACTTGTTTTTGGTCTCATCATTGCAAATTGTCTATCTAACGCCGGCAGAAGTTTATTTAAGTTAAGGTCGCCGTGTGAGCTGGGCCATTTTGCTGATTCCAACGAACTTTTGGCTGCCAATGCAGAAAGTTGGCAAAAGGAGTTTTCTTGCTTCGATGGCAAAGAGGGCAGGCCTACGCTGGAGAAAAAGTCACATCACCCACAAAGCTGTCAAAAGCCTAGCTGAGCTTACACAGGCCCGCAAAGCGGCTGAGCAAAAGCGTAAGGACTACGCGAATCGATTCGTGCCTATTCCGGTGTTTTCGGGCTATTATTTAAACATAAAAACAGAGACCTGCGATAA
>JAESQZ010000203.1 GCA_016764955.1 Deltaproteobacteria bacterium
AACATCAATCCATCGGGAGTAAATCAAGCAGGCTGGGTATTCCCTTCGGGCAATCCTTCAGAAATTTCCCGTTTTTCCGGGGTGACCTACTACTTCGGTCTGAAATTAATGGAGCATTTACCGGGAATTCCAATCGGCATCATTGAAATCCCGCTGGATAGACTGGAGGATTATAAGGGACTCCGAATGGTGAGAATTGACCCTTTGTTACAACAATATAGCAAACACATTTTATCAAAGAGCTCTTCACGAAAAAGCAATGGAATTTTATCTGAAAGCAATGAATATTTTGATCGAATCCTTGGGTGAAGATCATCCATATATTGCAACCACTTATTCTAATTTAGGAGCTGTCAATTCTGAAATGGGCAATTATGATAAAGCTATAGAATATTACAATAAGGGCTTTAATATACAACTTAAAACTTTTGAAGAAACACATCCTTCTATAGCAAAATGCTATGAAAATCTTGGTAATGCTTATGGCAAAAAACACGACTACAAACAAGGTATCAAATATTTCACTAAAGCTTTATCAATTAATTCGGATCTTTTTGGCAAATACCACAAAGAAGTTAATCATGCTTATGTCGGTTTGGGAAATATTTATTACAATTTAGAGGATCTCGATAAAGCAGCAGCCTATTTTCATAAAGCAATTCAGGCGGTAGTGTATGATTTTACTGAAGAGAATATTTATATAAGTCCAATGTTAAACCATATTGTATCGAAAGTAGATTTGATGCTGGCTATTGAAAAAAAGGCAGAAACTCTTTATGAAAAATGGGAATCTACCAACTAATAAAGCAACTTGCCAGCCCTCCAAGGGTTTTAAACCATTGGAGGGTTGGCACTCTATTAGTAATTTTAATTTTCGTTAAAATAAGTTACTGCCAAAACACAAATCTTGATAAATCTGATCGCCCAGATTCTTTATTAGCCAATAACCTTTATCATCAAGCCGATTCTCTTAATGAAATAGGTAAGTTCCCTGTAGCTAATGAATACTATTATGCAGCAAGAAATATCTTTGAAGAAATGGCTGCTGATAATCACATTTATTGGCAACAGTTTATTAATTGCATAAATAAAATTGGCTGGAATACCGCTATTTATTTAGGTCATCCTCAAGATGCGATACAGATTATAGAAGAAAATATCGAAATTGTAGAAAACTACATTGCCCCTACTGATCCGGTTTCAATTAAATTTTACAATACTTATGGGGTAGCACTTACTATTTCCGGTTATTTTGAACAGGCACTTCATACACTACAGCTACCTTTACTTAACAATCATGATTCAGTGAAAAATAGTAAACAGTTCATCTCTACCTATAATTCCATCGGTATCCTTTACGATATGAAAGGTAATTATGACAAAGCGCTCACATATTTTCAGTATGCCCATAGTATAAAAATAGAGCATTTCGGTACTGATCATCCTTCTTTATCTGCAACAATCAATAATATTGGTTTAGTGTACTGGAAAAAAGGTGATTTTGGTTTTGCGAAAGATCTTTTTGAACAGGACATCCGACTTACCGAAAAATACCAGGGCCAGAATCATCCTGACCTGGCAAAGAGTTATACTAACCTGGGAATTGTAGTGGCAGAAATGGGTGACTTGAACGGTGCACTTTTAAACTTTCAACTTGCACTAAACATTTGGGAAAATAATAAAATAGACCTTCATCCATCCCTTGCTAAAAATTATATGAATCAAGCCAATATTCTGGCAGATCTAAATAAATTTGAACAAGCAAAAACATTGTATGATAAAGCCCTCAATATAAAATTGAAAGTTTTTGACAAGACACATCCAACCATTGGAGCCAGCTACTTTGAGATGGGATTATGGGCATTGAACCAATCAGAATATCAACAAGCGGAAGTTTATTTGAGAAATGCTTTAGCCATTTATACAAAAGTAAAAGGGCAGCCCAATATTGCAAGGACGCTTAACGCATTTGGCAAAATGTATGGTTCACAAAAGGAATATGAAAAAGCGTTGGATTATTACGATAAGGGAATCAAAGCAAACTTTAAAGAAAATCTTGAATTTTTTCCTCTTCAAAAACCTGATCTTTATTCCTGTAGTTCACAACTTGTTCTATTGAACTCATTACAAGATAAAGCCATGATCTTATTTAAATTAGCACTTGCAGGATAAAATAAATTAGCGATGTACCAAGCACTATATTTTACCTTCATTATATTGCTCTTGTCTTCATTTACTGGTAATTGTCAGGATTCTACTCAGGCAAAAATTTACTTTCAAAAAGGTGATACCATGTATATGAACGGTCAATTAGATAGTGCAAATTTCTATTATGAAAAAGCAGGTAATATATATGAGCAACTCGAAGATTGGCCAATGATGATAAATTGCTGCCGGTATATTGCATTTAATTTAAACCTTGTTTCAGAATATGATCAGGCACTAAAATTTGTAGACAGAGCAATGAAAATAGGAGATGAAAAGCTGGGTAGTACATCGGTTCCGGTTGGAGGGTTATACAATACTTATGGTGTTATTTATCATCATAAAGGGAGATATGATGAGTCTATTGAATTCTATAATAAATCAGTAAAGATATTTGTCAATGAGTTGGGTGAACATCATGCCAATGTAGCCAGAACCTATAATAATATTGGAGAGGTATATCGCGACCAAAGTGACTACGACAAAGCAATGCAATTCTATCTTCAAACAGAAATTATTTTTGTCAAAATATATGGGAAAGACCATCCCATGCTCAATAAGGTCTATAATAATATGGGTATCATTTATGAAGTAACGGGTGATCCGGATAAAGCACTTGAATATTATGAATTAACCATAGCATTAAAACAAAAAATGTATGGTCCTGACCACCCAGCATTATCGGATACCTATAATAATGTGGGGATATTTTATTATAACCAAAAGAAAATTGATAAAGCACTTGAATATCATGAAAAATGCTTGAAATTAAGATTGAATGCTTATGGTGAAATTAGCCAGGATGTAGCCAAAAGTTATTCCAATATCGGTGAACTTTATCTGTATAAGAAAGATTTTGCTAAAGCATTAGAATACCAAAATAAATCGCTGAAAATATTCCTTGAATTATTTGGTAACTACAACCCTGATCCCGCACTGGTTTATGACAGGATTGCCAAAATATATATCCAAATGAAAGACATTGAAAAAGCACTGTCTAATTATCAATTGGCTATTCACAGTCTGATAAAGGAATTCGATTCAAATGATCCTTATGAAAATCCTCCGGTGGTACGAATCAATTCTCCGTTAATATTATTGAATGTACTAACCGGAAAGGCAGAGTTGTTTTTTCAAAACGCATCGCAAAATTGAGGAGGTTGATTAATCGTCAAGGATTTGTTCTAAAAAACATCTGATTGAGTAGGCATTTTCAGGAGTAAGGCCATTTTTCTAAAAAGCTTATAACAAGAGGATTCATCAACACAGTTATTCCCCCAATTTTTGACTTTTTAT
>JAESQZ010000204.1 GCA_016764955.1 Deltaproteobacteria bacterium
ATTCTTGAATATAGATATTTATACATCGCTTTGGTGCCGCCTGGAAATTCAGGATTTACCTCTGCAACCCAAATAAGGTCAGGCTCAGTTTGAAGCTCATCTGGTGGATCCTCAATAACAATTGCTTCATCAGAATTTATTTCAGTATCATGAAAAATGGGTTCATCCATAACCTCCTTGTCTTTTTCCGGAACCACTCTAATTATTGGTGGTGGCGGTACTTTCTTTTTTTGGCTCGTAGGAGGTATTTCAATGATCAATTCATCATCAATATTAACACTACCAGTAAAAGCAAATGCTCCTGAAGAATTGCAATTATCCCACTCAAAAAACAAAAATATAATAACCAGAGTCGTTATTATTCCAACATAAGTATTAATAAATCTGTATTGTTCTAAATCAGCCTTTACTGATTTCTTGCAGTTTACATTAGGCTCTTCCTTTTTGGACAAATAATCAACAATAACATTATTCAGAATTAATGAAGTACCATTCACTACCAGAATTATAATTGCCAAAGCCATCAAAATAATGATCAACAGGCTCGGGCATTGAATGGATAAAAGATAAATAATTGCTAATAAAGAAACTCCAAATAGCAAGGATCGTATTACAGTTTTGTTTTTAAAAGCACCCATAATAAATGTTTATCATAAAGATTGCAATTCCTATGCCATATCTAAATTTTCAATCAACCCCCAAATAGTTTTGTAATTACTTTGATCCGAAAAAATTATAATGCCTAAATTTTGTAATGCCATAACCCATTTAAAATCAAATTCATTCATACATTAACATACATAAAACCCTATGTATATCTTCTACAATAGCAATTATTTGTTGTTTTCAATGTTAGGGCATATCCCCTCTTTTGCAGCAAATAATTCAAATTAATTACTAAATATTAAACAATGAAAAACTTATTATTATCGGCAATGATCTTCGGATTTAGTGCAACTGGTATTTGCCAAACCACTGAGCAAACAGAAGAATCAACAGCAACCTCAATTAAAGGCAGGGGCACGATAGCTGATGCCATTGATGAAAGAACAGGGAAACAAGGAAGTATGGTTTTTATCAATAATGGCGTAGAACTTGTTCCTGGAGAATATGTTAATATTCGCAATAATGGAATCACCAAAATTATTATCAACGACAGAGGTGATGTAGTAGGTGAAATAGTTGTTATTGATGAACTTGTTGAAAGGGTTAGAGTGCTTGACGTTGATGAACCAATTGATATCCTTATTGAAGACCTAGAGGTACTGGAATAACCCGTCCTAAAATAAGTTGACGGTTTTTAATAAAGATTTAGTTTCAAAAACCAGTGAGGATATCCTCACTGGTTTTTTCGTTTTAGTAGACAAGTCGTGCCACATCTTTTACCAATTATTTTAAGATGTGGCACGATCTGTTTCAGGATGAAAAGATAATCAATAATATCTGCGATAAAAGCTTGTCACACCAAGTAAAAGCATCAATTCCCCAATTATAAATATCCACCAGGGAAAAGAAGTAGGTATATACTTCATAGATGCATCGAATAAGAATGTTGTGACAGAAGTTATTGAATTTTCAGCATTAGAATATTCCTGCAAAATGAATTGCGTGTAATCACAAGTAAATGAAATAATTAATACCAGGCAACCAAGAATGAGTAACAGCCATTCGCGCTTAATAATCCTAACATCGTTAAATTTCTGTTCACTATAAATGATCAGAATGGCTAGCAAGATCATAGTTAATGCAACAATGATTGGAGTGATAACCGGCCCCACCCAAGTAACCGGTATTAAGAAAAGTACATCCCAGGTTAAAAAGGATTCAGGCCAATTCAAAATTGCTTTTAAAAAAACGTAATAGAATATGTCCCAAACAGCAAAGCAATATATAAACCAGGCAAACTGTTCCAGTTTTGTTCTTCCAACAAGGACTCCAATGCCTACAAGCATTATTATAGTAGCAGCTTCTCTGAAAAGTTCTGTAATAGCTATATAGTTATCAATTAAAACCAGTGGAAACTGAAACCCTTCAGGATAATAGATCTCCCTTATATACACCACCACGGCTGACTCAAGATAGCCCACAGCGATGCTGAAAATGGTTATCCAAATGGCAGTTTTCTTAAGTGGATTCATTTTAATTCCTCAATATGCATTTTCATTAGCGCCCTAAAGACAAAAATAAACATTCTTTAAAAATATTTATAGTAAAGCGTTTGCGATGATAAATTGGTTCAAGCGTCTTCACCAGTCGTGCCACATCTTTTTCCAAAATCATTAAGATGTGGCATGATTAGTCTAAGGGTCATTGATTGATTGTTTATGGGAATTCGTTACTAAGGTCTATTGGCTATAAGCCTTAAACAATAGGACAATGGAACAATCCCCGAATTAAAAAATATACGAATACACGATCATACGAATTCCCTAATTAACGAATCAATCCTTCCTAATAAAAAGGAACTGGCCGCCTTCGTCACCGGAGTTTTTGATAGGGGAAATTTTGGGCGTTTGTTCTGAGTTGTTTATTACTGGGATCTTTAGCTTTTCGTAGAGCTGACTTGCATCAAAGTATTTATTGTTATTGCTTCCGAGAACCTTCAGCAGGTAATATGTAAAAACGGAATGTCCATCACGGCCTCCATCCATAACTGGTTCAAGCCCCCCTGAGGTAATTGCTTGCCGGGATACCAAACTGTTAACTTCTTTATAATATTTTTCCGATTCCTCAAAAGGTACTGATACAGTGTGACCTCTAAAAATATCACCACTAAAACAAGCATCAGAGATCAATAAAGTATGTTTAGACCTTATCCCACTCAAAAAAGTTTGAATATCTGAATTAGAAATATAATTAGATGTTGAAGAAGTTGTGGCATCCACAGGAACCCAATATCCCTTATTCAACGCTTCCTTATACGCTCCATGACCGGAATAAAAAATAAACAAATTATCATTTTCCTTTACATTGCTCACCAGCCATTCCATTTCATTGATGATATTTTCTCGTGTCGCCTGCTCATTATATAAATGCTTCATATGATCGAACTTGTATCTTCGCTTAAGCATATCTTCTACAGCTTTAGCATCATTAACAGCATTTTTTAATGGAGTCCACTCACCTTTATAATTGTCAACTCCTACAATTAGTGCATAGTACTCACCGATTTGCATGGTCTTTGCACGAGAAATATTTAAGCCCTTTAACGGGTCGCCCCCTCCCCTATACAAAGTTTCTTTATCAGCATCACTCATTGCAATTTGCTGTACGTAAACTTCATCTGATGGTAATTCCTCATTCATGGCCAAAACTAAATTCAGTTCCTCCACATTTGTAAACGCTGCACCCTCTATGTTCAAATGAACTTTCAGGTCAGATTTATTAAAATCCTTGTTGGCGTAGAACTGCACCTCAATATCTTTTGTTTCACCACTTGGCAAAACCGGTATTTCTTCAAACAATTTATCAACCGCCAAAACATTCTCAGGAAAAATGTAGTTCACCTTAATGTTTTTCGCTTCACCTTTTGAAGAATTCTTTAAAGTCAATTTTAAAGTGATAGGGGCTCCAATTTCAGCTTTACCTGTGGCTGAACTGAATTTATTTGCAATAACCATAATGAAATTATAATTAACTCCACCTTTAGTTTGAACTTTCACTTGCTGAGTTTCAGCATTGTGATGATTGGCTTCTAAAATAGTCACCTTTATTCTTGAAGCTTTGGTCTCTAATTGAGCAGTGGTATACAAATTTACCTCCACTTTCTGGCTTTTATTCTTGTTCAAATTCCCAATTAATACTTCCCTGTCAAATACTAACCCTTCAATTGGAGGATCAATTTCTATTTTGGCACTAACATCATAAGCTACTCCTGCACCTTCATTCTTTACTGTAAATTTCAATTTTACTTTTTCAGACGCATCAATAATTCCATTGTTATTGTCCTCTTTAATAGACAAACCAGAACAAACCAATTCCGGATGTTCCTCAGTTTGAACAAATTTTCTTTCTCCAATCTTAAGATCACTTACATTCCAAAAGTAAACAGTTGATGTATTGCAAACGGAAACCATTTGATTTCCCTTATTATTGAAGGCGATCTTATTTACTTCTGCAGGATGATTGGCAAAGTCTTTTACTTCCTGCCACACTTCAAGATCCCAAACCAACACTTTCTTATCATCTCCAGCAGCAGCCAAATATTGGACATCCGAGCTAAAGGCAACCGAGTTAACACTTTTCTTAAATCCTTCTAAATCATTAATAACAGCCCCTGTGGATGGGTTCCAAAGTTGTACTTTTCCGTTAGCTCCACCACCAGCCAGAAATTTCGCATCAAAGCTATAGCAAAGGCTTTTTACTTCCTTAAGATTCGTTTCTATCGCTTGTAGTTCCACTCCTGTAGCTGCATCCCATATTTTTATCATATTATCAGATGAACCAGTCGCTATGTATTTACCATCCGGAGAATAAGCAACAGCATTTACTGCACCCGAATGACCTTCCAATGAAAG
>JAESQZ010000022.1 GCA_016764955.1 Deltaproteobacteria bacterium
CCAAGCTTCAAGGGCAGCGTTATACTTGTATCCCAACGATTGCTCAAAAGGCAGCTGCTTATGCTTTGTCTGAGCCGCCTGAACTTCAAACAGAGATCGAAAAAATGCGCGCCGCTTATCAAAAGCGTCGTGATAGATTTCTAGAAGAGATTTCCAAAATCCCCAATGTGAAATGTGCAAAGCCACAAGGCGCCTTTTATGCTTTCCCAGATTTCAGTGCCTATGGTGATGATATTTCGCTAGCTGAGAAGCTTTTAGTTGAAGCCCACGTCAGCACAGTACCAGGAAGTGCATTCGGCGCACCTGGGTATTTAAGAATAAGCCTAGCTGCTAGCCTAGACGATATTGTGGCTGGTGTTCAAAAAATTAAAAGTACTATGTTGCAAAAATAAATTATCAATGCAACAAGCTCTCATATATGAGCCTGTTTCTGCCATCCATTATCAGGTTTTTCCTCTTGACGAGTAGTGTTGTCATGCCAGCGGAAGCCTCATGATTGATCACAAGTTTTTGTCTGGATACCAGCCTTCGCTGGTATGACAAACTACCCTCGAATCGTCGCACCCAACTTTTTGCAGAGCTTCTCAGTCAGCTCATCTACGATGGGCTGAACTTCGTTTTCTTTTAAGGTGCGCTTTTTGTCACGAAGAGCGATCGAAATGGCGATGGATTTCTTGCCTTTATCAATGCCTTTTCCTTGGTAAACATCGAAAATCGAGACGTCCTCGAGAATCTTTTGTATTGGTTCAAATGCATGGACAACCTCAAGAATGTCACCACCAAGAATATCTTCATCGACAATCAGCGCTAAGTCACGCTCGATTCCAGGAAACTTGGGCAAAGGCTGCATGGTAACTGTTTTGAGGCAATAAGGCTTAATCTTATCCAGATTGAGCTCAAAAATGCAGTCTTTAGCGTGTTCTTTAAAGCTGGGGTGCAGATAGCCAATAAATCCTACTGACTCGTCGTTTAAAAGAAGTTCGGCGCTTTGCCCTGGGTGATAGTATGATGGCAGGTTAGTCGGAACTTTAAAACAAACAGATGGCCTTAGTCTTTCGAATAAAGATTCGAGGACACCCTTAAGCTTATAAAAATCTTCGTCTTGCATCACGCCAGCTAAACTAAGTGTCTCGTTAGCATAAGCATCTGGTGCCATGTTTGTCATGGAGATGCTTTTCGAGTTTGGCTTGCTGCCTTGCTCATTTTTTGAGTCAAAGAGAACACCTGTTTCAAATAGAGCAAGCTTTTTGGCGCCATGCCTTTGGTTGAGGCGAATATTTGAAAGCAAGCCAGGTATCAGGCTTTGACGAAGCGCTGAAAATTCTTCTCCTAATGGGTTTTGAAGACGTATTGGATCCTCAAAACCAAACTTTTGATACTCGGAGAGAGATCCAAAGACATAATTAATAGACTCGTGAAAGCCTAAATGACTCAAGAAAGACTTAATTTCTTTCTCAAGTTTTTCTAAAGTTAAATCAATAATATTTTCTTTAGCACTTTGGTGAGAAGTCAGCTCAGCTGGTACATGCTTAAAGCCAATCATTCTGATAGCTTCTTCTATTAAGTCGATTTCCTCGGTAATATCAGGTCGATAAGTTGGGATGCGAAACTTGAGTGCTTCATGCCCTGCTCTGCCAGCTGTTTCAATACCAAGGCCTAAAAAGAGTGCTCTTAGCTTGACTGGCTCAATCTCAGACTTAGGAAGCGCTGAAAGCATGGCAAGTCTGGCTGGTCGTAGAGAAACTTCAATGGGCTCAATAATGTGCGGGTAAACATCAACAGGACCTCGCCTGATTTTACCGCCGGCAATTTCTTGAATAAGCCCTGCAGCTCTGTCTAAAGCTAAAATAACCCCATTTGGATCAGTGCCTCGTTCAAAGCGATAGCTTGAATCTGTAGACATCTGAAGCCTCTTGGCTGTTTTTCTAATACCTGTTGAGGCAAAGTAAGCGGATTCTAAGAGAATATTTTTGGTGCTGGTGTCTACTTCGCTATTTTGCCCGCCCATCACGCCAGCGAGTGCCAGTGCTTTTTCGGCATCTGCAATTACGAGATCACTGGGTAGAAGCTTTCTTTTTTCACCGTCTAGTGTTGTAAGCACTTCGTCTTCTAGAGCATGCCTAACCTGAATAAGCACGCGGCCATTAGGTTTAGCAAGTTTATTCAAGTCAAAGGCATGTAATGGCTGGCCTCGTTCAAATAAAACCCAGTTTGTAACATCAACGACGTTATTGATGGGTTTCAGACCAAGCGATGTTAGCTTTTTCTGTAGCCACTCAGGGCTATCTTTAATCTCAACACCTTCTATGACTCGGCAAGCGTAGCGTGGGCAAGCCTTTTTAGCCTCGATTTTGACTTGTGCAACATCATGGCTAGATCCACCTAGTTCTTTGACTGTAGGCGTTGAAAACTTAGCTCGCGTTTGCAAGATAGCCGCCAATTCGCGAGCAATACCATAATGACTAAGAGCATCTGAGCGATTTGGTGTCACTGACACTTCTAAGATAGTATCGTCTTCAAAAGATTTCTGCGACTCAATTTCAAGTCCTACCATTGTTAGCATTTCAGCGATTTGCTCCGCTGAATAATTTCGAATATCAACCAATTTTTGGAGAGTCTGAATACTTACATGCATAGGCTAAAACTGTTTTAAAAATCTTAAATCGTTATCGTAAAAGAGCCCAATATGAGGAATTCCGTAGCGCAACATGGCTATGCGCTCAATTCCTAAACCGGCTGCAAAACCAGAATAAACTTCTGGGTCAACGCCAACTGTTTTTAAGACTGATGGGTGGACCAGGCCGCATCCTAAAATCTCGATCCAGCCGGTGTCTTTACAAAGCCTGCAGCCTTTACCTTTGCAACTAAAGCAACTCATGTCGACCTCAGCGGAGGGTTCTGTAAAAGGAAAAAAGCTAGGTCTTAATCGAACAGTGGAGTCTTGCGAAAAGAGGCGTTGCACCAAAAGCGTCAAAGTGCCTTTCAAGTCTGCAAAAGAAATACCCTTGTCTACACAGAGAATCTCAATTTGGTGAAACATTGGCGAGTGAGTCGCATCTTGATCGTGCCTAAAGACTTTTCCAAAACAAGCCACACGCATCGGCGGTTTTTCCAGTGCCAACATGGATCGAATTTGCACGGGACTGGTTTGCGTTCTGAGCACTACTTCTGGTGCGATATAAAAAGTATCCTGCATTTCACGAGCTGGGTGATCCTCCGGTACATTGAGCGCTTCAAAGTTATAGAAATCATGCTCAATTTCAGGTCCACGAACCGGGTCAAAGCCTAGATGTGAAAGAATCTCTAAGATTTCGTTAGCAGTTTGGGTAATTGGATGCAGACTGCCTACAGCAGGGTTTTTACCCGGTAGCGTAATGTCTATTTTCTCACGAAGAAGTTTCCCCTCAGCTTTTTTGGCAAGCTTGAGTTTAGCCTTTTCAATCAGTGCCTCTACTTCAGATTTAGCACTATTGACTTCAGCTCCTAATTTTTTACGTTTTTCTGGTTCCAAGGCCCCCATGCCTTTTAACATAGTTGCTAAGGAACCTTTTTTACCAAGAAACTGAACGCGTAAAGCCTCTAACTCTTCACGAGACTTGCATTTAGAAAACTTTAATTTAGCTTCTGAACGTATCGATTCAAGCTGCATGGACTTTTGCAACCAAGCTCGCAAAAGTAGATTTATCACTGATAGCTAACTCAGAGAGTGCTCGACGATCCAAGGCAACGTTTGCAGCCTTCAATTTAGACATCAAAACACTGTAGCTGAGGCCATGCTCACGCGCAGCAGCGTTCAAACGTGTGATCCAAAGCTTTCTAAAAGTTCTCTTTTTTGCTTTGCGATCTCGGTAAGCATAAACCAGACCACGCTCAACACTTTCAACCGCAGTACGGAAAAGCCGGTTACGGGTTCCAATATGGCCAGAAGCCAATTTTTAGAATGCGTTTTCGACGACGGCGAGCTTTAAAACCACGGGTAACACGAGCCATAATTCAAATCCTTCTCAAACTCAATTAAAACAAGTAGCAAATGGCGCGTTCTAAACGAGCAGCATCACCCTTGTTCATATAGGTGGCTTTCAGCAACTGACGCTTTCTTTTACGGTTTTTGTTGCTTAAGCCGTGAGACTTACCTTTTGCTGGCGCTTTGATTAAACCAGTCCCAGTAACAGATACTCGTTTGAGCGTCGCACGGTTACTTTTCATCTTTGGGTTCTTTGCGCCCCTTGCCTTTTTACAACCTGCCATAAGACTTCTTTAATCCCCTTAATTTTTGAAAATGACAAGGGGGGTCTACTTTTTCTTTTGGGGCCCCACAATCATAACCATCTGGCGACCCTCCATTTTAGCCGGAGACTCTACTGAGGCCTCCTCACCCAGATATTCCATTACCCGCTTTAGTATATTAAAGCCTATTTCCGGATGTACGATTTCGCGCCCTCGAAACATAATCGTTACTTTGCCTTTGTTGCCATCTTTAATAAAGCCCTTCAAGCGGTTTACTTTGACTTCAAAGTCATGGATATCTGTCTTTGGCCTAAATTTAACCTCTTTTAGCTCAATGGTTTGCTGCTTTTTCTTGGCTTCATTGGCTTTTCGTTTTTGCTGATATTTGAACTTGCCATAGTCCATGATTTTGCAAACCGGAGGCTTGGCCATGGGAGAGACCTCAACCAAATCCAGACTCATAGACTCGGCCCGGCGTAATGCTTCTTGAGTGGCTAAAACACCTAGTTGTTCTCCGTTATCTAAAACAACCCGAACTTCGGGGACTCTAATTCGACGGTTAACCCGGGGCTCATTGCTTCTGTGCCTCGAATCCATCATGCGAGAATGTGGCTTTGGGTATACGATGGTGAAATCTCCTTAAACCGAGCTTTTGCCTCAAATCTAGTGCTTTGACAAGTGAAACATAACTTGAGAAGGCATTTTTTTATGAATATTCGCAAAATTTTTCTAAATCCCTTTGTAGTAGCCTTCTTATTTGGAATTTTAGGACTGCATTTGATTCGAACAATTGGAGAACGGCGTTTTCCACCTCCCCCGCCATTGGTAGAAGTTCCAGCTTGGCAACTAATAGATCAAAATGAAAAACCCTATGGAACTCAGCAGCTTACAGGCAAAGTGGTAATAGCCGACTTTTTCTTTACGCGCTGCCCAACGATATGTCCGCAACTAACACGCAGCATGAAAGAAGTTCAAAAACGCTTTTTAAATCACGGAGATAAAGCTGCATTTGTAAGTATTTCGATCGACCCAGACTTTGATACCCCTTCTGTTTTAAGAGAATATAGAAGTAAAAACGAGACTAATTGGATCTATTTGACTGGAAAAAAAGAAGAAATACTAGAAGTAGTTGAAGGCAAAATGAAGCTAGCGATGGGCAGCGCTCATCATGTAGCTGAGCTGGTTTTATTTGATCAAAATGGCAATTTAAGAGCCAAATTCGGCACGGATCCAACAAGTCTAGCAGCGCTTGAGAAAGCGGCGAAGTATTTTATTGAGCACCCAGTTAATTGAAATGTGACAAAACCTAGGTGTGACGCTGTCTTAAAAGTGCAGGTGTAACCCAGCGCCAAGACCTGCTGCCAACTGAACGCCTTTACCAGTATCGCTGTTGCTATTGTAAAGCCCTGCAAGCGCAAATGTGCCCTCAGTAAAGATACCAATTGTATTATTGATATTAAAAAGAAAACCAAATGCTGACTTGCCCTCGAGTCGAGTAAACTTAGTTAAATCAACACCAAGCTGCCCTGATAGATAAGCTTGTATCGGATCCTCATTATTAAAGTAATAGCGATAACCCAGCGCTACCCCAAACTTTTCCATAATATATTTATCATCGTTCTGAATCGAACCTGAAAAATGGGTATTAGGCCTAGCAAAAGCTCGAATGCGTTCGTTAAGCCATAAGTCATTTCGAGCTGCAATGGCACCAACCAGCCAGCAGAAATATACTTGGTGTAATCTGGAGGGCCTACTTTGTCGTTTTTAGAAGGATTAAGATCCACGCGAGCCTTATCAGCTTTTGTTTGATTATCTTTATTATCGATACCACCACCATAAGCTGAACCGCCGCTGGTGAAGCGAAGTCCAAATCGGCCAGAGCGTGAATATTTTGAATCTTCTTGAGAAGTGGTTGTGGCTAGAGAGATAGATGCCACACAAAAAAATAAAAGAAAAACCCGCACTTTTTTATCTCCTCAGAAATAAAGTAGCGCGGGTGTGATTAAAAGTCTACTGACTAAGCTTACCAGCTGGCTTTTGTAACACCTGGCAGCAGGCCTTTGAGGGCCATGTCACGAAAAGAAATTCGGTTGAGTTTAAACTTACGATATACAGCCCGAGCAGCACCAGTTGCCTGGCAACGCCTGGTCAAACGGGTAGGAGATGAATCTCGCTTCATGCTATTAAGCTTCAAACGAGCAGCTAAACGCTCTTCACCTGACAGCTTAGGATCGATTTGCGCTTTTCTAAGCGCATCTCTGCGTTCTTGTTGCTGACGAACAAGCTTCTCACGTTTAACTTCACGGGCTAACTGACAATTACGAGCCATACTGTTTCAAAACTCCTGCCAAGCTCTTTAGCGCAATAAATCTGACTTAGCAAGCCTAAGGTCTCCAAATTCTCTGACTTTTCACTAGAAGAGAGCATGAGCCAGCGATTTCTTCTGTTAGCCCTACTTTTCAGCCTCTCTTGCACCCATGCTAGAGTTTCTCAGGGCTCTAAAACCCCAAAAAATGTCATTATTATGATCGTAGATGGTATGGGGCCAGAACAAGTCAAAGCCGGCCGTATCTTCTTTGGAAATGAAAAGCTAGCTTTCGAAAAATTCCCCTATCAAAGCACAGTTAGCACACATAATATTGACCATAAAGTCACAGATAGCGCTGCCGCTGCTACAGCAATAGCAACCGGTCAAAAAGTCAAAAATCGGGTAATTAGTCCAGGGAAGACTCCCCTTGAGCACTTTAAAGAATCAGGCAAAAGCACCGGAATTATTACCAATATGCTTCTATCTGATGCTACGCCAGCTGCCTTTGCCGCGCATGCAAAAA
>JAESQZ010000205.1 GCA_016764955.1 Deltaproteobacteria bacterium
ATACGCTGTTCATCGATTTTTGCAACAGTTGGTTTAGAAGGGTTATGCTCCCGCATAAAAGTACTCAAATAATCCAAAGCAAGCGCCTGGTACTCAGGGTTTTCTTCTTCAGAAGCCACGCGCTTGAGCATCTTAATCGCATTATCAAACTCACCATGCGCCCACATCATCAGCCCATAGCTAAGCCGAGCTTCTGCACGTGAGTCACACTTGGTCGTGCAGTTGGCTAGTTTATGAAATAAATCCTTGGCGCCCTCCAAATTATGCTCTTCATGAAGCATATACATGGCCAATCTGTACAGGGCCCTCACAGACTCTGAAGAGTCTCTGGATAAAGATAAAATAACCTTTTTAGCCTTTTCGACCTCTGCCAAAGCTTGGTTAAGGTTTGCTAATAATTCATCTGGAGTTGCCATAAAGTATTTATAGCACCAGTCCATACTGTCTGTCATGCTGGCGCACGCCAGCATCTAGACACATAGACCCCCTGGCCTGCGCCAGGATGACTTATGTTATCCTCTTTTGAGGGGGCCTTCATGTTTCGACTAATTGCACTATTTTCTTTAATGCTTTGCTTAAGCACCTGCGGGGGACAGACTAATAGTAGCGGTGACAACGAGAGCGTTTCAGGCGGAAGTTCTTCAAACGATACAACCCCAACACCAATATCAAGCAATCCTAGTGGCGGTGGCGGAATCGTATTTGAGTGTCAGTCAGATTCCGGCTGCTCAGGCTCTGGAAAGTGCATCTCAACCAGCCACTGTACCTTTTTCGGCTCCCCATCTTGCGATTGCGTGCCTGGAGGTAACTTAAGAGTCTGCTCAAGCGAAGTTTCAAACCCTGGAGCACCAGCTGGGGACTGCACAGTAGCTAACCGGTGCGGCAGCGCGCTCTACTGCCACGTTGTCTCTGGCGACAGCGCTGGCAAGTGCCGAATTGCCGCAACTGCCGAGTGTGCCACTAGTTTCGATGCCTCTGGCAATGTAATCGCTAATTAAACTAGATTTTGAAAGAAAATTTGGAGTACAGTAAACATATATTAGGGGGTATATGTTTCGAATATTTTTGTTTCTATCTTTAGCACTAACTTTAACCACTTGCGACAGCGGAGGCAGTGGTTCCCTGGGTGGTATTTTTGCCACCACAACCTGCACTAAAGGAGATTTGAACTGCTATCTCGCAAACATCGTAGTGCAAGATGATAGTGATAATAATATTTCTTTAGTCACTCTAAACAGAACATTAGCAGCAACAACGCAAGATTCTTTACCCAGCATTACCAAAGGACCCAGCGATGTAAATATATTTCAAGGGCGAGTTTACTCCGCCACTATCACATGGAATGATCCGCTGGCCAAAAGGCCTGCTTTCTGTCTGACTTTGTGCAGCGCCGGCGCTGGCTGCACCACTCAAAGCAGATGCATACGCTCTGTTCCTGATGGCTTGGTAACGGGCACCTTTAAAACTTTCTTGGGCTACAATGCCACGCCAGAAGGCTCCGCTAATACTTTCGATGAATTTGATGTTGAAATTTGGCCTATTTCTTCACCGAAAGGCAGTGATGGCCCGATTGGCATACTTACGGGCACGCCTGATAAAGATCCACCACCAAATCCAGTTCATATTGGTCAAAAATTCAAATTTAAACACAAGGTTTTTGCCAGCGGCTCAAGCTCGTTAGGCACAGGTGGTACTGGTGGCTCAGGCACTGGAGGCGGCACAGTGTCTGGCTCCTGCACATCGCATAGCGACTGCGGCAGCAGCCAGCGCTGTATCTCTGCCCGAAACTGTGTCGGCATTAGTTGCAGCTGCTCTGGCTCTACCCAGTCTGGCGCCTGCGCCACTGTCTCAAAATGTGGAAACGCTGGCACTGTCTGCGGAAATGGAGTTGATGTTTGCTGCTTTGGTCATACTTGTAACAATGGAAAATGCGAAAGTAACACAACAGGGAAGTGTGCGCCTTAATTAAACTGGCGGCACATTTGTGCCGCCTAACCCTACCACTTCTGGCTTTTTACATACTAGAACCGCTAAGGAATCCTGTACCTCGGGTAGGCCCAAGCGGCAGCATGGATCCTGTGAAATTATGATTTTCACGTCGAGCTTCCAAATTGATCATTCCTTCTCTTGGAGGAAGTTGTTGTGGATCACCACCCTGGGTTTGTATCAAGGCAACCAGTCGGGCATAAGTTTCACCGGTACCCTCTCCCCGCGGAACCCCGTGTACCACATTAAATCCACCCACAGCAGGCAGGATTCTGATTTGGTTAAGAAACCTAAGCAGTCCCCGAGTTGCCTCTACATCTGGTTCTGTCGTGCCCAATTGAGCCCGGGCGTTCCAATCATACACATAAAAATAAACATAACGCTCTTGTCGCGTGCCAGTTTGCGGCCGAGTGGGTTCCCGAATTTGGATATACACCGTATAATTCGGCTCAAGCCCACCAAAGTAATGAGCCGCCCAAAACCTAAGCAACTGCTCAAGTTGAGTGTTGCTAATCTCTCGAAGCATACCCCCCACAAAAATGCTGTTCCAAGCACTATGCCCGCCCTGCGGGCTTTGCCAAATCAGGCTGTAGTAATCTTGGTCTTGAGGTGGATGAAAATTTGCAGCTTCTAATTGAGCAAAGCTAAGCCATCTCATATCGGTTATTAAAATTGGTCGATTGTTATCTAAATTATTCAACAATCGCTGAAGTTGGTCGATTCTTTCTTCACCATCAACAAAAGCAAATTCACTTGGAGCTGGATAAATAGCAGTATTAGTTAAGGCTCGTGCGAGATTGCTTGCTTGAAGAATATCATTATTTCCTACTTGCTGATCGCGTGACGTGACAGCTAGCCGCAAAACTCTGAATTCCGAGCCAGGAACTTCCTCAATCTGAACCTGGATATCATAATCACTCTCGGGCAAAATTGAATACCCGAAATGTCGAACAAGCGCTTCGAGTCTCCTGTTGGAGATATTTCTTGGAGCATCTCTTAAAACCAAAGTTTGATAATGTTCGGCAACAAAACCAGCCTCAACAACTTCTGTTGTTTCCAGATCTGCGGAGGGTACATGCGCAATATCATTTGGCGCTGGTTCACCTGTTGGGCAAGCGTTTGAAACAATTGGATTCAGGAAAAATAAAGAAATTAAAATTAACTGTCTCATAGAGTTAAATTCTTGCTTATATATTACAATCAAACGCTGTCAATCGGACCTTTGCAAGACACTCTGCGAGCTTACAGCGTAGTTCGCTTGGATTGATACCAGACGGCCCCACATTGTCATGCCAGCGGAGGCTGGCATCCACACTATCTGGCGGCCTACTCTGGATGCCAGCCTCCGCTGGCATG
>JAESQZ010000206.1 GCA_016764955.1 Deltaproteobacteria bacterium
CAACCTGTATTAACAGGTTCTTGCTGGTCCGATAAATTTACTCATTGCTTTTCACCCGTTTATAGTCTTTCTATCATTTTGTTTGTTGTTAAATCTGGCTGTCTTATATTAGTTATATTAGTTCTGGAATATTAGGCTATGCACAAATACTTGCTGAGCGTGATCTGCCCAAAGATAACTGGGAGGACATGCTACGTTTTATGGCAACAATCAAACTAAAAAAAGCATCAGCCTCCCGGCTTTACTCCAGGCTTAATTCCTATACCAGGCAGAACCCCCTGTATAACACACTTAAAGAATTTGGTCGCATAATGAAATCGCACTTCTTGTTGACGTATTATGACGATGCGGAATTGCGTCAGCGGATTGAAAAGCTGCTTAATCGCGTTGAATTATCCAACAAGCTTGCCAAAGCGATATTCTTTGCAAACAACCAGGAAATACAGAACGCTAAAAGGCGTTTAATCGCTTTATTCATGTTAAATCCTCCTGGAAATTCAGTCTTCTAGTTTAATTTTGATTTTCTCTGGTTATCTTAACTGATTTTTTGTTTAGGTGGCTAAAGAATTCTCGCGCAGTACAGGAAGTTCATCACACATTAACACTAAAGATGTACCGTTATTATAATCATTTGTTGATATAAAAAATAAGCTCTATATACTCCCTCGTTTACTAAGTTTTAAGTGCTAACCGATTATCCAAAATATCCTTACATCTATCAATTGTGAGTCAAGAATTCCAGGTAAATGGCGATAACCAGTTAACTACACCACTTTATGATTTTCATCAGTTTGAGTTATTAAAACTGATATTTTTAATGGTATTAAGACATGACGCCTGCTAACTGCTCTTATTCAGGGATGGTTGAATTTGACCGCGGGGAAATTTGTTCGATTGCGAATAAGACCTTACCGCAGGGTAAAGTCAAAATTGCCAGCGTAAGTAACAGGGTAACTCTGTTTTTAGACTGGGATTCTTTATCCGTCATAGAGGCTGCAGTATATGAATGACATGATTAACAAGAGATGTTTCTTTAAACTTCCTTCGGGTTTTACGTTACTGGAGCTTATGGTGACCTTAGCCATCGCTGCCATTTTAGCAACCGTTGCCATTCCAGGTTTCTCTAACTTAATCACTAGTAATCGAATATCGTCGAGTGTCAATGGCTTGCTCGGGGCTATCCATATGGCGAGAAGTGAAGCCGTCAAGTTGGGTACATTCGTTGAATTATGCAAAAAGAATTCAAATAGTGACGGTTGCACCGACGGCGGCAACTGGGAGCAAGGTTGGTTAGTCCGCGAAGTCGCTGACCTCACTAATATTATGCTCATTCATAACGCCCTGGAGGATAATTACACCGTCAGTGGGAGTTTGGAGGCGGCAAATGCAATCAGATTTTCGCCGTCAGGGGAGACAAACTTAACCAAGACAGCAACATTTGTGTTTTGTCACGATGGTGCGGTGAATGATTACACCAGAGTCCTTGAAGTGAACCGATTTGGTATGGGTAGGGTCAGGGAAGACGCCTCTGCCACCAGCTGTTAGGAGGACTGACTAGTGAGATTAACATTGATTCATCATAAAGTAGAACAAGGTTTTTCGTTGATCGAGGTATTGGTCACCTTGTTGGTGGTATCGGTTGGCTTACTCGGCGTTGTGGCAATGCAATTAACCGCTTTGCGTAACACTCACAGCGCATTTATTCATAGCCAGGCAACCGTTTATGTAAGCGATATGGCTGAACGTATTCTGGCCAATTCCGTTATTGCTCAGGCTGGCCAATATAACATTGGCCATGGTCAACAAGCCCCGGGTTCGGCTGATTGTGTTGCTGAAGCATGTTCTGCGACTGATTTAGCCAATTATGATGTTTTCGAGTGGCAGCAAGTCTTGAGTATGAACTTACCTTCAGGTGGCGGAGAGATTTCTTTAGCTGGGACTACATTAACGGTAACCGTACGTTGGGACGATGACCGAGACGGTGATAAAGGCACTTTGTGTCCACCTGAGAGCGCTGATCTGGATTGTGTCCAGGTCCTGGTTAACCTATGAAAGAGCTGAGCATGTCAATAGCAAATCAGAATAGACCTATTTATCACCGAGGGCTTTATCCTGGCCAACATTGCGGTGGATTCAGTCTGGTTGAATTGATGGTGGCTGCAGCAATTGGCCTGTTTCTGTTAGCAGGCACCCTGCAGGTTTTTTCCTCGATGAAACAGGCCAATGCTCTTGTAGAGCATTCCTCCCGTATTCAGGAAACGGCGCGGTTTGCGGTGGGCTTGATGACCGCCGATCTCCGACGTGCCGGTTACTGGGGCGGTAATGCCGACAAGGATACGATGACCGGAACTGAGGGTATGCAACCGGCCAGCAATACCTGTCCCGGTGGGAGTAATGCCTGGGGACGAATGGTCGAACAGCGCATCTTTGGTCTGGATGATAGCAATGCCGGTTACGCTTGTATCGCAGATAGTGACTATTTGCGCGGTGATGTTATGACCGTTCGTTTTGCGACCCCCTTGACAGCCGTCGCTTTTAATCCTGATGAATTGTATTTGCGAGCATCTCTGTTCGAAGGACGACTTTTTGTTGGTAGCAATAATGCAGATCCGGCTAATGCGGTAGTTGATAATCCGCAAAGCGTCCACCAGCTGGTGGCACATGCCTATTTTATCGGTAACACCGAACGAAGCTGTAATGGCAAGAAGATCCCGGCTTTGTACTGGCAAACGCTGGTCAATGGCGCGCCCCAAAAAGAGGAACTACTCACCGGTGTTGAACACATGCAATTTCAATATGGGGTCGATCAGAATCTGGATGGCGTTGCCGAACAATATTTTAATGCAGATGGGGTGACGAATTGGGAAAGCGTCGTTATGGTCCGGTTGTGGTTACTGGTCAGAGGTGGATGCCCGGACAACAGCTTTACCGATGATAAAACCTATATCATGGGCGACCAGCAATACACCCCCGGGGATAATTTTCACCGCCAGCTCTATAGCCAAACTATCGCGCTTAGAAATTTATTGAATTAAGAGGAGCCTGTCCATGTTGATAAAAAATCGTACCTTTTCCAATTCCTATTGCCGTCAACAAGGGGCGGTGTTAGCGGTGAGCTTGATTATTCTACTGTTGCTCACAATCATTGGTCTGGCATCCACCAGTACCTCCATTATGGATACCTTAATGGCCGGTAATGCACAATATCAGACACAGGCGCTGGCTAGCGCCGAACGGACACTCAAATTCGCCGAAGACAGAATTGAAACCATCGCTCTCGAAGATGGCATATTCGATTTTGCTGCTACCGGAGATGCTTTTTACTCACTATCTGACGGTCTTGATGTCCACCAACTGGATTGGAAAAATAGAAGCTTTAGCGTTGAGCGCAACCTCGATGGTGATCCGGCAACTGACGATATGTATATCGTTGAATTTGTCGGCTCTAAACCAGTTCCCGGCGAATCGACCAAAGTCAAACAGGGAGGCAGTGTGAAGGGATCTAATGTTTATACCCATCGGGTGACGGCACGCAGCGCGACCCAAAAAGGCGCCGAGCGGGTGGTGCAGTCGATTTATGTAACCTTTACCGAGCTTTGATCGAGCAAGCGGAAACGAATTTTTGATATAAATAAGCAGTGTTTTAATGGCGGTTGTAGTAATGAAAATATCAGGCAAATCAAGTAGAACCATGATGGCTGTAATCAGTTTTCTCTCGTTTACTGTCCTCATTTATGCGGCGGAGCGCTTTTCGTCCATCTCGCAACCTCCGGGTTATGTGCCGCCAATGACGCTGAGTAATACTGATTTGACAAATGGCGCTATGGGTTACCGCCCCTGGTTCGAGAACGGCGCCTGGCAAGGTGATATCATCGAGTACACCATCACCTCCAGTGGCGGTATCAGTACCAGCATTGACGTGTCGGGAACGACACCAACCAATAGCGGTAGCAATTGGTCGGCTCGTCTGCAATTTGCCAGTGCCGAAGTAGATGCAAACTATTGGAACAGTGGACGTAAAATCATCACCTGGAGTGGTACCAGCCAAATAGCGTTTCGCTGGAACAATCTGACTCAAGCCCAAAAAGAAGCGTTAGATATCACCAACAAATTGGCGACCAGTAGCCCCATATTTGATTTTGTTCGCGGCGACCGAAGCAATGAAAAACCTGCCGGTACCTTACGTACCCGCTACAGCCTGCTTGGCGATATCATGCACTCCAACCCGGTGTTTGTCGGCGCTCCTGCAGATGATATTAGCGAGTCCAGCTACACCACCTTTAAAAATGCCAATACCGACCGGGCTCCGCGGGTTTATGTGGGGGCCAACGATGGCATGCTCCACGTTTTTGACGCCAGCAACGGTAATGAAGTATATGCTTATGTGCCATCCATGCTCATCGGTAAGCTCGATGATTTAGCCGCCGATCCTTATTTTCATCGTTATTATGTGGACGGCGAGTTGTCTGTGTTTAGCGCTTTCTTTGACGGCAGTTGGCACACGGTGTTGACCGGCGGCCTGGGGGCAGGCGGCAAGGGGCGCTTTGCCCTGGACATCACCGATCCGGATCTAACCGCCGAAACGGAGTCTACCGGCAATGATAGGAAAATCCTCTGGGAACAAGATGGTAGTAATGACCCGGATATCGGCGATGCCTTTGGCCAGCCTGTTATCGCCAGGCTGAATGACGGTAACTCTTATGTGGTCACCGGCAATGGCTACAATAGCAGCAATGGTATTGCCATGTTAATACTCACCAATATTGCCGATGGCTCAGTGACAAAAATCAGCACCGGCAGTGGCATCGCCGCATCGCCTAACGGCCTGTCCACACCAGCTCTTATCGACAGGGATGACAATGGTACCGTGGATGTGGTATTTGCCGGCGACATCGATGGTAACCTGTGGAAGTTTGATTTAACTGGTACCAGTGGGTGGAATCTCGCCTACAAGCTCTACGCGGCTGGCAGCACACAACCGATCACTACCGCTCCTGAGGTGACCAACCACCCAAATGGGGGCCACCTGGTGCTTTTTGGCACCGGCAGAATATTCACAGCAGCCGATCTCGCCGATAGCAGTGCGCAAGGACTGTACGGGATCTGGGATACCGGTTCAACGCCAGCTAGCGCTAACTTGTTGACTCAGACTTTATCCGCCGATAGGACGGTCTCGGGTGAAACAATACGCACGATTAGCAATGGTGATATCGACTGGACGACGCACACCGGCTGGAAAATAGGCTTGAGCGGCGGTTTACGTCTGGTTACCCATCCGGTGCTGCGCGCTACGCGCTTGCAAACCACCATCACCGATCCTGTCACCAACAGCAATTATTTGATCGAGCCCAATTATCTCAATGGCGGCGCACCGGAATTCACTATCTTTGATGTTAATAAAGACGGTTCGTTAACGACCGCGGATCACGTGGACGGGTCCAGTGATCCACTGAAGATCCCGGTCGCCTGGAAAGTCTCCGACGGCATTATGTCGCAGCCGGTCATCGCCCGTATCGACAATGCCATCGACACCAAATTCCTCAACTTCCTTAGTCCGCCACTGGCACCAGTGCCCTGTACTGAAAACTGTACTTCGGGATTCGTTGGTGGCCATATCGACGTTGATACCGACGCACCGGCGACGGCGGGGAATGGTTTTGCCGGTGATACCACCAAACACAATCATGAATTTGATAAAACTGTGGGTCAGGTCTATATAGACTATTTTCGGCTGGATGAGGGCTCTCCAGACCAAATTCAAATCGATGACGCGATCGCCGATCCGAATAAGAAGTTCTTTATCGTTATGGCCAATGCCGATCTGTCGCCGAACAGTAAGCTGCATATCGGTCTGAATGTTTACAATGCGGTGGAATACCAGCAGATGATCCAGCGCAAGCTGAAAACCTGGGATGGCGCTCTCAACACCCTCCTGGACGATGATGGCAATTCGTTGATCGTGTCTATAAACGATATTCTAGTGGGTGATGGTACGCTGCGTAACGCTTTCAATGACCGGGCGATTATTGACGGTGGCTTGCATC
>JAESQZ010000207.1 GCA_016764955.1 Deltaproteobacteria bacterium
GCCGGGGTCCAGTATTGTTGTGCTATTGCTTTGCTACTATCTTACAGGCGAAGGTGCTCTGGAACGCTGAGCGCTTTCGCTGTTTTGAGGTGCTTGTTGAGTAGGTTGCTGAGGAGCTGGAGAATTTTGGCCTTCTTCAAAAAAATCGCTAGCGCTCACAGCATTTTGCCGCACCATGACCCCGTTTCCCTCGCGTTCTAGAGTTTCTTGCTGTGGTTGTGTATTAGCTTGGGTAGATATAGGTGATGTGCTCATGCATAACCTAACAAGCGTGAGTCTATGAAAATGCCCTCTTGAAGTTTCGCACTAAAAACGGCAAGAGTTAAAAACAAGTTGGAGAGGTGGCCGAGCGGTTTAAGGTACTGGACTTGAAATCCAGCGTAGGGGCAACTCTACCGTGGGTTCGAATCCCACCCTCTCCGCCACCCTACGCGATTTACCCATGAAACTATTAGACGCCGTTCGTAAAAAATTTAAGTTAGCCTCAACTACCAAAGCCAGGAACATGATTAAAAACGGCTTTGTGCAGGTGAACGGGAAGGCTGTTAGTCGGCCAGATACAGAAATAAATCTTAAAGACGAACTAACATTACTAGACCATGCAGACCGGCGCCCTAAGCAACTGCCATTTGAGGTGTTTTTTGAAGATTCGAGTATTTTAGTCACCTGCAAGCCTGCTGGTATCTCAGTAGAAGAGTTTCACAAGAAAATCAGAAACCATGTGCCAGTTGTTTTGACGCATCGCTTAGATCAAAAGGTTTCAGGTGTGATGGTTTTTGCTAAATCAGCAGCTGCTGAGAAAAAACTAGAAGCTAGCTGGTCTAAGAACGACAAGATTTATGTGGCTTTAGTAGAAGGCGAGCCGCCTAAACCTGAAGGCAAAATCGAAAGTTATTTGGTCGAAAATAAAGCTCTTAAAGTCTACTCAAGCGAACAGGGCCCGGGAGCTAAATTAGCGATAAGCCATTATAAAGTCTTAAAAAGAGAACGCCGCAATATTTACCGGGTGGAAGTGCGTTTGCAAACAGGCCGTAAGAATCAAATCCGTGTGCATATGTCTGATTTAGGCTGCCCTATTGTGGGTGACGTCAAGTATGGCGCTGCAACACGCATGCAAGGGCGCATTGCACTTCATGCGTGTCAGCTTGGGTTTCATCATCCGGTTTCACGTAAATGGATGACCTTTACGAGTAAGGCGCCTTTTTAAGTTTGCATTGTGATATCGAAGATACCAACCAAATCTTTGCCATTTTCGCTGGGATAAAACGGTACGACAAGTTCAGATTGTCTGTTTTCATCAACGCGGTCTAGTAAGTAGTCAAGTTCGTTGAGTTTATCGATTACGGCGCCATTAATTAGCTTACCGCCTACTATTGCGATTATTTTGTCTTCAAAAGATTTGCCATCGAAGTAAAGCTGCGTGACGAGCTGCTTGTCTTCATAGGTGATACGAAAGTGAATATGGGGAGGTCGCATCCAATTGGCATCATTGGGGTAGGGACCAGGCACAATTGTTTTAAAGTGGTACAGGCCATTTTTATCTGCTTTGAGCTTTGCATAGTACTGGAAATTTGGATCCCTTGGAGCTCGGTTAGTGTCTCCGGGGTGATTATAGCTCCCAGCTTGGCAAGCTTGCCAGACTTCTACGATGGCGCCTTCAAGTGGCTTGAGTTCTCTGCCTCTAAGTTGTCCTTGAACATGCACAGGCACGCCCAAGGCAGTTTGGCCATCTATAATTGTTAAATCAGCATCACTTTCTGGGGGCAATGTAACAGGATAAAAAGGACCCATAGGCTGTGAAGGTGTTGGCAGCAGCGCCGCTGCAATTCCGATAGTAGAACTTTGAGGATTATCCCAAAGCTCGTCTGGTATATCAGCGCTGAAAGTTTCAAGCAGCTGATCAATATTGGCTCGTAGTTCATGGTTTTCACAGCTCTTGTTGTACCAAACCCAAAACAACGGCGCGGCAACGAAGCTTGCAAGGCCCATCATAATTCTACCTGTCTTTACGACGGCGTTTTGAGTAATTGGCTGCCCTAAGACCTTCTTAATATTTAACACAACTCCAAAAGCCATGATGGGTCCCATATATGATGCTAGAACTGCGAATGTTTTGCTGGGATATTCGTTGGCTAAGACAAGTGCCTCGGCTCCAATCAAGAGGGCTGTGGCTACATGTGTTTTTGTATTGGTTCTGGGTCCTAAAACAGGGATACCATCAACCATTGTTGCTGGCATTATATGATAGGCCATAAAAGCTGCGAACGGGACAAGTGCCTTGCCTATGGTTCCGGTATTGACCGATTCTTCACAGTAATTGTTGGCTCTTATGGTAGTGCTTAGAAAGATGAGTGCAAGTAAAGATACACGTAACATGCCGTCGTCATAGAGTAGTTTACTCGACGAGTCTACTTGGGCTTTAGAACCGTAAACTCAGCGGCCGATTTACAGTAAGTTTCTTTGAGCAAAAAGACTGAAATCAAAAGGGCTGCCAAGATGGTGATAATTAGAATGCTAAAAATGAGTTGGTAATCGCCAAGCGAAACAGCGCCAGCTTGCTTGCTGCGATCGAGTAGTAGCCCGATTGCAGGTGCATTAATGGCTGCGATGATTGCGATAACGGCGTTGTTAAATCCAAAGGCGATGGCTGTAAATTGTGTTTTAAACTGCTCCGCCATCGTCGCAAAACAGATGCTTTGTCCAGCAGCACTGATACCAAGTGCGAAAAAAGCGACTTGTAAAGTGAGCTCTTCAGGGAGGTATAAAATGGCTATGATAGATGCAAGCCCTAAAGCAGCAGATAAACTGATGATGGTTTTTCTCCGTTCAAAAATGTCAGATAAAAAACCCAACAAAGGGCAGCCAATGGCATATCCGATCCAGGAAATGGTAATCATGTAGGAGGCAGAGTTTAAAGATATGCCTCTTAAAAGCAGAAAGTCACGACCTTCATTTTCTGAAAGATATTCGATCGAAAAATAGAGGCCTGCAGATATGAGGGTTATGTAAATGGCTTGCGTGTTTGTGAAGAGTCTCTTGAGGGAGCTTATTAATTTTCCAGGTTTTCGTAGGATGATATTTTTTCCGGATTTTTCTTGGTTATTATCAACAAACAAAAATATTAAAAAAAACAAGGCAAACCCGATGCTGCTTAAGCTCAGAAAAACAAATCTCCAATTGATGCTTTGTGATTCGGACATACTCTCTAAGGGCCCGGCGGCTATCATGGGTCCTAATGTGCCTATGAGTTGCGACAATCCAATAAACAGTGCGCTGTAACGTCGAGGCATCCAGTCATAGATTGAAACTAATAAACAAAGAAATGCAAATGAGGCACCAAATGCCATTAGCATTCTGTAGAAAACAGCCGTTGGATAGTTATAAGAATAGGCGAAGCCGATTGAAGCAATCGCACAGACGAGGGCTCCAACAATAAGAGATTTTTTGAGACCAATATAATCGATAAAAAATCCTATCGGAATCAGTATGAATCCATAGATTAATCCAAACGTGGTGGTGCTGAGCAGTGAAAATTGAAACGAGGTTATATCTAAGTCTTGCATGACAGGATGTTGATAGGTGCCAATGACGGTGCGCAAGAAGAATGCATATAGGAAAAAAAGCACACAAATACCCCAAACCAGGAAGCCCTTGGATTGAAGCTTATTGTCCATTGGTGCTGATGTTCTTGTTTTTCATCTACTTACCTTGTACCCGGGTAGTTAGAATGGGGCAAGGGCCCTGGCTTTTAGTCTTAGGAGCGCTGAGTCTACTTGAGCTTTAAAACCGTGAACTCAGCTGCAGATTTGCAGTAGGTTTCTTTGAGTAAAAAGACTGAAATCAAAAGGGCTGCCAGTATCGTTATAACTAAGATGCTGAAAACAAACCGGTAGTCGCCAAGAGAAATAGCGCCTGCTTGCTTGCTGCGGTCGATCAGTAAACCAATAGTGGGTGCATTGATAGCTGCGATGATGGCGACCACGGCGTTGTTAAAACCAAAGGCGATGGCTGTAAACTGTTTGTTGAACTGCTCTGCGATGTTGGCATAGCCAATACTTTGCCCAGCAGCGCTGATGCCAAGCATGAAGAAGGCCACAAACAAAGTGATTTCACCGGGGAGGTATAAAATGCTTATTATAGAGAGGAGTCCCAGTACACCAGATAGGCTTAGAAGGGCTTTTCTACGTTCAAAAATGTCTGATAAAGCTCCAAGCAAAGGGCAGCCTATGGCATAGCCGATCCAGGAAATGGTAATCATATAGGAGGCTGATTGCAGCGAGACGCCTTTTAGGAGCAGAAAGCTTCGACCTTCATTTGCTGAAAGATATTCGATTGCAAAATAAAGGCCTCCCGTTACGAGCGCTATGTAAATGGCTTGTCTGTTTGTGAATAGTCTCTTGAGAGAGTTAATTAATTTTTCTGGTTTTTGCAAAATAATATTTCTTCCAGACTTTTCTTGGTTATTATCGACAAACAAGAATACTAAAACGAACAAAGCAAACCCAATACCACTTAAAGTGAGAAAAACAAATCTCCAGTTAATGCTTTGGGATTCGGACATAGTCTCTAAAGGCCCAGCTGATATCATTGGCCCTAGCGTGCCGATGAACTGTGACAAACCTATGAATACGGCGCTATAACGATGCGGCATCCAGTCGTATACAGAGACTAGTAAACAAATAAATCCAAATGAAGCGCCCAAGGCCATCAGCATTCGATAAAAGACGGCCATCGGGTAATTATAAGAATAGGCAAAACCGATTGAAGCAATTGCGCAGATTAGTGAGCCTGTTGCGAGGGATTTTTTGAGACCAATATTGCTAACTATAAATCCTAGAGGTATTTGTGCGGTTCCTAAGATGAGTGCAAAAGTGGTCGTGCTAAGCACCGAAAATTGAAACGAGGTGATATCTAAATCCTGCATGACAGGATGTTGGTAGGTACCAATGACAGTGCGCAAAAAGAATTCGTACAAAAAAAACAGTGCACAGATGCCCCAAACCAGGAATCCCTTCGCTTGAAACTTATTGTCCATCAGTGCCGTGACCTGTTGTATAACTATCCCATTCTTCGATGGTAGTTTCTGCCTTATCGTAGTCTGAGAATGAGGCTATCTTGAATATTTCAAGGCCTTCATGGATGAGTGGAGCCGTATTAACGCCCACCACAATACCTTTTTTCGGAGACTTAATCGGTTCTACGATATCAGCGCCGAATGGGTCGCTAATGGTTCCAATGATATCGCCCTTTTCAATGGTTTGCCCAAGAGAAACACTTGGGTGTAAAATGCCGCCCTTGTGTGCGATGATCCAGCCTTCTTCTTTGGAGAAGATAGGCGTGACTTCTTGGACAGGCTCGTCTGATAACATATCGATTTTACGCATCACGTTTTTGATGCTGTCTACGCCTAGCGTGATGGCATTCTCATCAAAGCGCATGGCTTCGCCTGCTTCGTAAACCAATAGTGGCACCTGAAGTTCTTCAGTTGTTTGCCTCAAGTGATTGCCTTCTAAAGATACGTTAGTGACCACGGGTGATTTAAATACTTTGGCTAATTCTTTGGCGCGTTTGTTGTCAAAATTACAATAAACTTGGGGTAGAATATTATGATTCCAGCCACCTGTTTCTAGCTCAATGCAGTAATCAGCTTTTTTGAGAATCTCCTGAGTGACAAGATGGGCGATTCGCTCGCCATAGGAGCCTTTTTCGTTACCAGGAAAACAGGTTTCTAAATTGCTTCCTGTGGGTGATGTGGCCGGGTAGTGCGTGAGTCCATATACATTGAGTACTGGGATAGCGATAATTGTACCCCGGATTTGGGATGCTGAGACAGATTTAATAATACGGTTGGCGATTTCAAGGCCATTAAGCTCGATGCCCTTTAAGA
>JAESQZ010000208.1 GCA_016764955.1 Deltaproteobacteria bacterium
CCTTTGAAAAAAGGGGGTCAGGGGGGATTTTGGTGAAGGGCTACTTAGCATCATTGGCATGCTGGCAATAGCCTTTACTGTTTGGATGCAATAAAGCTAATCGTCCTCTTTACCTCTTTCTGAAGAAGCATCACGGTCATCACGGTCATCTTCTCCTGAAACAGCTCCAGCGCCCTTAGTGCCCTGGCTCACGATAACTTTAGCCAAAACAATTGCACTAATTGTAGTAACCGCTGCAGAACCCCATTTGGCATAATTCTGAGTTTCAGCGCTCAAAGAGTTCCAGTGTTTCTCAGCCCATTGCTGAGCCTCTTGAGCTTTCCCAGTCAGCCACCACTGCTCAGCGTCGGCGCTTGACAACGCGCTCAAAGAAAAAAGACCAACCATCAACATGCTAAGTACTCGATTTTTCATTTTTGATTAGTCTTATTTATTCCTAAATTTGTCAATCACGTCGCTGTTATTGAGATCCACCAAAGCTTCCCCAGCCACCAAAAGCACCTCCACCAGCTGCTTGAGCCTGCTGGTTACCTGCTAACCTGAGTTCAACCCAGTGGCCACCATTATTGCCAATCATTCGCACAGGTGCACCTGGCCTCGTAAACTGGTTATAAGTAGCTCTCAGTACCCAGATCCCAGTTCTTTCATCAATTTGAAACATCATGACGGTCTCACCTGTCATCACATTCCAAAGCATGGCATCATCATTGGTCCCTAGTCGTCTTCCAAGACCTCTGGCCCAGGCCTGATAATCGGCATTGAGTGCTACAGTCTGAATGGCTGTATTAATAGCTGGATTAACTGCTCCCTGAAGCAGCAACATCTGGATATAATTTTGGCGAGTGGTGCCTAACGCATAGAACAAACAATCACCAGCACCCTGATTTTCCCACACATCAACAATCTGTGGCGCTCTGTTATCCTCAAAAGTAATCGTACGAGGATATTGTTCGTCCTCAGGCTGCAAAGGCCATGATAAAGGCATCTCTCCATTATCCCAATTGAAAGCACCTTGGCGTTCAAGCTGCTGAAAAGAATTCTCAACACCAAGAACTGTTGATAAAAGCGCTCGCTGTGTACTTTGATGATTCCCAGAAGGCCGGTTGGAAATTCCGCTATTTCTTGCGCTTAGTTCTGCGGGTGCACCATTTCCCGGAGCTTGATTCTCAGCTCGCTGCCGCCTTTGGCCGGATTGGCTGTTTTCCTGAACATCAGCCTCTTGCTTCACTTCTCGATCTGAACGCTCTTCAGCACCCGCACGTGAGCTAGCAGCAGCTACTGAACCCATAGCGCTTGCTGGGACACGAGACATCGAACGAGCTGCGTAAGCTTGATTCATCATTTGCTGAGCATTCCCAAGCAATCTTTGATACTCAACACTGTTTTGGATGCGATTGCGCTGTTCACGAACAACACCTAAAATATCCTGTAAATTATGCCGCCCAGCATAAATTTCGAGTGCACGCATTCTAGAGCGAAATGCTCTCGGTGCATCTGTATTTGATTGAGAGTCGCCTATTGCTTCGTTAATCAAATTAAGCGCAATCCCCAAAAAGGTGTTGGCTACTTGAACCCGTTGAGCTTGGCTGTTTAATACATTACCTTGCAGCAAACCTAAGCGACCCTGATTATCACCTGCCAAGGCATGTAAAATGGTTCTCAACACCGTTGCTCTCGAGGCCACAGTTCTGCCATTATTTCGTTGAATCGGAAGATAATCTGCACACATCTGAACCCAAGCATCTTGATCACTCACTGGCATTACAACACTCGGAGCACGCTGCCTCGACATCGACATCGACGGTCGAAGCTGTGAGATTCTTAAATTCGCAGCTTGCTCATACCAGCCAACATAATCATCAACCATACGGCCATTTCGAGCTGCAGGAGCTACTCGAGCAAGAACCTGCCCCAAACGATCTCGAAAGCGCTGAAGCTGCCCAGCCGTTGGAGGTGGAACCATAGAAACAAACAAATCCACTGCCCCTTGAGCCAGTGCGTCTGCTTCTTGAAGTGTCACAACTTCTTGAGCAAGAAGACGATCAATTGCACCCCTAAGATCTCCAAGAGAATTATATGCAAAAACTAAATTTGAAACCAAAATAAAAATAAAAAATAATCTCATTACGAAACACTCTCAATTAAAAGTCTTCATCGCCATCGTTTGGAACATCTCGCTGTTGCTGCTGGCCCGCTTGAGCCTGTGCCGCTGCCCTTAGCTGGGCCGCGGCATGATTAGCCTGAGCGGCTGTGGCCTCTACTCGAACTGTGAGTTCAAGCAAATGATCTTCCACTCGCTGCATGGTAGATCGGACAGTTCGCCGAATTCGCTCTTCAGCAATTTCTCGCAGTTGCCCAACAACTTGGTTTCTATAACCAGTCCAGCGGCCCCCCATCGAGCGATTGGCAAGATACTGGTTTACTGCTTCATCCATTTCAGCTCGAAGATTTTCAACTTCCTCTCTTGAAAATTCAGGATTAATTCGCGCTACCAATTGGCGCATCTCTACAATCGCTCTCGCATCATTTCGAATATCCCAAACAGCTGCCCAGCCATTGCCTAATAAACTCGGCAACAGACCAATATGATTAAAATAAAATTGGGCTCTTCGTTCGATTGCAGCCAATAAATCAGGAAGTTCTTCTAAAGTTGTTTGTCGATCCTGAATTTGCGCAAGTAAGCGTTGAAGTTCTTCAATCAATCGGCGTAAGTTTTCTTCATCGTCTGATCTTTCGAAAGAGCTCCCTCGGCCACCGTTACCACCGTTACCATTTGGAGGCTGGCCTCCGCCTGAGCCACCAGATCCGCCACCTGAATTCGAATTTTTCGACTGACGCGAATTGTGCGAAGTTCCACTCTTCTTTCCAGCACCCGAGCCTTCGTTTGCAGACTTAGCAGATTTTCTTGACTGTGATTTACTGCTAGCAGCAGTGCGCATCAAGCCTGAAGCTACTTTAGTCAGCAAGGCCACGGGTGCAGCTGCTGCTGAATGAAAACCAACATCACCCGCCAAA
>JAESQZ010000209.1 GCA_016764955.1 Deltaproteobacteria bacterium
TATTAGTAAGCTTGCAATTACTCAAGAAGCCAATCAATTTCGTATAACGATTTGGTTTACAAATGAACTATTTAGAATATTCTTCGAGCAAGACCATGATGAGTTTGAGCCTTTAGAACATGGCTTAGGCTTGACTGCTCTCTTGCTTCAACAGGTCTACATACAGATTAATTCCCATTACCAAGAAAAAGTCTCTGCATCAGGTTCGGTGCCCTCGATAAAAGCCTCTAAAACAGGCGGCCTTGGAGGCGGCTTTTTGATCTCTACGCCTTCTTGAGTTTCGCGAACTTCACTTTCATCAACTCGTTGAGGAGCAACTCCTGGATCATAGATTTGAGTCGAGGACGCTATCTCACCTGTTTGCTGATCAATTACCCGCCAAACAATTCCTTCAGGCTGAACAAATTCACGTGCAGGCACAACTTTCAATGCCTTGTGCATAAAACGTGCCCAAACCGGTAGCGCTGCTCTGGCACCATACTCTTTGATACCCAGTGATCGATTGTCGTCAAAGCCCACATAGACACCTGCAACTAGATCTTGCGAAAAGCCCATAAACCAGGCGCTTCTAAACTCATTGGTCGTACCTGTCTTGCCTGCCAAAGGTTCTGTGAGGCCAGTAATTCTTCTAATGCCAGGAGCAGCCATCAAACCTTGCATCATGTTTGTCATCACAAAGGCAGACTGAGGTTTAATCACTTGCCTAGAATCTTCTTGAACTTCATATAAAACTCGCCCTTCAGGATCAGTGATTTTTTCGATTAGCGTCGGCTTTCCAACACGACCTCCACCTGGAAACATCGTGAAAGCATTGACATGCAAAAGTGGAATCACCTCGCCAGAGCCAAGTGCTAAAGTTAAATCCCGTGGCATAGGCGTTTCTGGCGTAATCTCTCCAGCTCGTTTAGCCAAATCCAAAACAGAGCCAATACCCACCTGCTCCATAATACTGATGCTACAAATGTTCACAGAACTTAAGAGACAACGACGAACCGTAATCATCCCTAAAAATTCACGGGTATAGTTTCTCGGTTTCCACTCATCATACTCTTTAGGCGAATCATCGATCATGGTCGCTGGGGTCACCACACCCTCATTAATGCCAGTAACATAGACTAATGGCTTAAAAGATGATCCTGGCTGGCGCCGTGCTTGAGTAGCTCTATTAAATTTCGAATCAGAGAAGTCATAGCCACCCACCATCGCAACAACACGATGGTTCTCTGGATTTATCGCGACAACCGCACCATTAACCAGAGGCTTTTGTTCGAGCGCCACTTCAATAGCAGGTGCGACTTTGTCAATGCGCACCCGAATGATATCGCCTTCTTTCAAAACAGCGCTTGGTTTGGTTGGAACAGGGGTATACTCATCGGGATTAAACGGCCTTGCCCAGAGCATTTTGCGAAATGGCATAGTGCCATTGGTATCAGCCGCTAACTCTACAACCGCTTCGTTTTTTTCATCTGAGACGCTACGCACAACAGCCAACACAATTGACTGCAGCGTGATTTCAGAAGGCTTTTTCTCTTGAATACTCTTGGCAAGCTCCTCAGCACCCTCCTCAAGCAGCCTCGCGATTGGACCACGATATCCCTGGCGCTTATCAACTGCCCTAAGACCCCAGCGTAATGATTCACTTGCTGCCATCTGAAGTGGCATGCTCAGTGATGTCTGAATTGTAAGCCCTGCTTTATACAGCTCTTCTTCACCAAATTGCGCCACTAGAAATCTTCTGACTTCTTCAACAAAATAAGGCGCCTTGTTCAAATAAGGATGGGACTGATCTCTCACAACAATAGGCTCATCTTTTGCTTTCCTAGCCGCACTCTCCCCAATAAGCCCATGGGTGACCATTTGATCAAGAATATAGTCCCGTCGTTGTTTAACCCTCTCCGGATCACGAATGGGGTTTATTCGGTTTGGGCTTTTGGGTACCGATGCAAGAGACGTTGCCTGCCCAAGTGTTAAATCTCGCGCAGAAATCCCATAATAAGTCTTTGCCGCTTCCTCGATCCCATAAGAACCATGACCAAAATAAATTTGATTTAAATAAAGATTAAGAATTTCATCTTTAGTCAAAGCATCCTCAATGCGTTTTGCTAAAATAAATTCTTTAATCTTTCGCGTGTAAGTTCGCTGGCGTGAAAGCAACATGGTTTTAGCGGTTTGCTGCGTGATCGTACTCCCGCCCATGCGTTGCCCACCGACAAACTGATATTTGATCTCATTCAAAACAGCTCGCATGATGCCAAAATAATCAATGCCTTGGTGCTCATAGAAAGAGGCATCTTCAGCTGCCAAAAAAGCATCCCTCACGTGTTCGGGCAAATTGCGAATAGAAATTATGCTACGTTTCTCGACGGAAAACTCAGCCACCAAGTTCCCTGAAGAGTCCAGTACACGACTAACTTGGTAAGGATGGTAATCCTCGACTTGATCTAACTTAGGCAAGTCATGTAGGATAGCTTGCACTGTAGCCAACCCAGCCCCAGCGGAAAATGCTAGAACAATGACAGCAATCGAAAATAACCGAGCCTTTTTTTTGCTTTTCACCCTTTATGTCTTAGGGCAAAGATAGCCACATGATCAAGTACCTGGGTTCCAAACGTCAGCTCATTCCTCAAATTTTGAAGGCCGTCCATCAAGCAAACCCGGGCGCTAAGCATATTATTGATCTTTTTTCAGGCACTTCGCGCGTTGGGCATGCGCTGAAGCGATCAGGCTTTAAGGTCTCTGCAAACGATCACAACACTTACGCCTACTGGCTAGCCAAATGCTATGTCGAAACTGATCTCTTAGAAGTCGCTTCCGATGCCAGAAACTGGATTAGCAAGCTAAACAAGCTCCCCGGAAAAGAAGGCTATTTCACCGAAACTTTCTGCCTCAAATCTCGATTTTTTCACCCCAAAAATGGCATGCGTGTCGATGCTATCCGCGAAGTTCTTGCAAACGAGAACTTAGAACCCAAGCTTTTTGCCGTTTTACTAGTTTCGCTCATGGAAGCCGCTGATCGGGTTGACTCCACCTGTGGCATCCAGATGTCCTACTTAAAGTCTTGGGCACCAAGGGCTTTACAAGATCTTGGGCTTCGACTCCCTGATCTGCTTCCAGCGTCTGAATATGGGCCTGGCAAAGCTCACTGCTTAGATGCCCTTGAAGCCGCTAAGCAGCTAGAAGCAGACGTTATTTATATCGACCCACCCTACAATCAACATAACTACAGGCGTAATTATCACATTTGGGAAACGCTCGCTCTTTGGGATAAGCCCGAAAGCTACGGCATAGCGGCCAAGCGCATAGACTGTAAGACTCACAAAAGCGCCTTTAACCTCAAAACCGAGTTCATGGCAGCCTTTAGTGAGCTCATAGCCAACCTCAGGGCCAAAACGCTCATTGTCTCCTTTAATAACGAGGGCTTCATGAGCCAGCCTGAAATGGAGTCACTTTTAGCCCAGCGCGGCAAAGTATCTACCACGGTAATCGACTATAAACGCTACGTAGGGGCTCAAATTGGCATCTACAACCCCAAGGGCGAGCGAGTCGGCAAAGTTAGCCATTTGAAAAATAAAGAGTTTTTATACTCCGTAAAGATTCAATAATTATATATAAAAATTAACAAATTATTGTTAGAATATAGGCATGAATGCCATTCGTGCAATGTCCAGCTGCTGGGTGTTGATCTTTGCTATCAGCTGCACTAGTGACAAGACTGAAAATACAGTTAGCAAGAATCAAATTATCATGCTTAATAACGAGCAAACCCTGAAGACTCGTGCACTATTAACCAATATTCAGGCAGGCAACCACGATGAAGCACTTTTAATTTTGGAGACCATATGCAGCTGGGACACAGATCCTGATAGCTGTCATATTCTAAAACCCGTTATCAGAGCCTATCAACCAACGCCCGAATTACGCTCAGTCCGCAAAAAGCTCTTAAGCCATGTAATTGAGAGCCTCAGCGGCTTCCGCTCCAAACTACCAACCTGGCTCCATGGCGGCCCAGATTCTATGCGAGATATCGTAAGAAACCTCACAGCGAACTACAGAACCCAACAGCAAAAACAGCCCGTATTTTACCCTAA
>JAESQZ010000210.1 GCA_016764955.1 Deltaproteobacteria bacterium
CCGCCTGAAAGGCGCCAACAGAATAGCCTAGGGCAACGCCCTAGGTAAAATGCCACCACCCCCATCTCCAAATTGCCCTGAAGGGGCAAAATATTTAGTCCCACAGGTACTTTGGATTGTATTCAGTTCCAGAACCCTTCAACAAGGCTAAGAACTCGTTCTTAAAGGTGGACTTTTGGTGATGATGTTCTTGGTTTCGAATGTATTGACGTACCGCTTCTATACTTGTGGGGCTGACGGAAAATGCGCCATAGCCACCTTGCCATGCAAAAAACGCAAGACTGCTGTCCTTCGTTTTTAACCACTTCGATGAATTACGTTTCAAGGCCTCAACCAGCTTTGCCAAACTAAGTGTTCGGGGCAATGAACACAAAACATGAACGTGGTCTTCGACACCGCCGATCTCATAAACATTAGATGAATTATTTTTAATGATTCCACTCAAATATGCAAATAGTTCAGGCCGAAGCTCGGTATCCAAATATGGCCGGCGTGATTCTGTACTAAATACCAAATGAACAGCGACGGTTGCCAATGATTGAACCATAACAATGTATTATGCCCCTTCAGGGCAATTTGGAGATGGAGGTGGTGGCATTTTACCTAGGGCGTTGCCCTAGGCTATTCTGTTGACGCCTTTCAGGCGTTGAATGCCTCATGATCAGATTTTGGCCAAATCTGGCAAAGTACTGGAATATTTTCAGAAATCACCTTGTTGAATTTCTGAAATGAAGAAATTTCTACAAAGTTCCCTTTTAATCGTTTTATTACTAGGTGTATCGAGTCCTGCAAAGGCTTCTAACTTTGCCGTGTTGATTGCTGGATTTTGGGGTGTTCAAACAGTGCTCCTTAATATCCTTGCTTCCATCAAGTCCGATTCAGCACGAGATGCCGTAGAAGAGAAAGTAGCGGCTTCTGATCAGAAGGATACGATCAAAAAGGAACTCAAAGCTGGCACTGTAACCTATGGTATTTCTGCAGCTGCTGGACTTTTTACGTTCGCAGGGTTTGCAACTGCCTGGTTGTTTGAAGCAAAGAGACTCAGCCATGACCACACTGTGATTGCGGCTTTTGCCAGTCTCGCGCTGGTTGCTTCAGCAGTGGGGATGGGTGTCAATGGCGCGGCCTATCATGCGGCAAACGCCCTTTTTTCAGATCGCCGGCTTAACGTTATGTTGGGAACTAGCATCGCGGGCATCAGCCTTAATGTTGTATCTGCTGCTTTACTGGCATGCTTTCTTCCCAGAAATACAGAAGCTCCTGTCAGTACTGATGTATAGCTCCTGCTTTGGCAGCAATTTGTCATCATCAGGCATTTGACCGATAGACATCCAGAAATCACTTGAAGTAGTCTGACAAATAGCGCACAATTCGGTGCGCCAAAAAATAAAGCCGGGCCCTGCTCGACCAGCAAGTTTTGCAGGGATTCCGGCAGCCACATCAGGGCTGAAAACAGCCATAAGTTTCCAGCCCACGACTGTCAATCGGATTGACGATGGGAGAATTATGTCTGAAGTTAAATTATCGAAGAGAGCTGAAGCTGTATTGGAATGGGTGAGGAAGTCCTGTCATACCGGGCTCGCGTGCCCTATAGGGTATGACCCGGTATCCAGCACTGGATCCCGGCTCGGAGGCCGGGATGACAGCGTTACGCTTGCTATCCGCCAACAAACATTGGCAGATCTACTTGGCTGTTCACGACGTAGTATTTACAGAGCACTCAAGCAGCTTAAAGAGCAAGGCTACTTGGTTGAGACGGGTAAACGTCAAAATAGATGCAAAGTTTACCAGATTTGTTCAGCCACATTACCAGAGGCACCGAAGGTGTCTCAAGAGTCGGCAGCCTGGACAAAGGAGGAGCGTAGCTCTGACGCAGGTCCAGGTGAAGGCAGGCAAACGCCGCTGTGCGAGCAAGCCAAATTCTACCTCGACAATTGCCAAACAGTATTTAAATATAATTTCCTAAACTGGCCAGACTGGGAAAAGTTCTTCCCCGAAGCAACTCACAGAATCCGACATGTTGAACATCAAACCAAGTTTTGGCGCCTCATGTTTGACAATCTCTATTTAATCCAAGAGCGTGAGACAGGCAAACCGCATAGCGCCAGAACTGACAACCCAGACTCGACGTTGTTTGGTGTTTCCTATCCCAAGGCACCGCCTAAAGACAATTTGGAGCATCGCATGCGAACCAGGCCGGCATACCGGCCGCTTAGATAACTCTGCCCATCCACGAAGTGGATAGCGAATATAGCCCCGGGCACAAGCCTCATGATTGATCACATCTTTTTCTTGACAAGGGCGAATGCTCTTTAGTGGCCAGAAGATAGCCTTTTGTGAGCACTGCGAGTTCGTGGAATCCTCGCCACAGCACCAGCAAACCAGGTGCACCATTGTTTTTGATATGACCGCCCAGCCGGGCTATTGCGAGGAATGTATCTTCAGTAGTTTTCACAGGTTTTCCAGTGTGAAGCTGAAGAACTTCCAACAAAGGTCCTGGGAGAACGCTCTCTGCTGGGGCATTTGGGGTTGTTCTACTCGAGTATCGAAGTGACAGCATCAGCCAAGCAATAGGCACAAACAGTGCGAGGCAATTTAAAAGAGTGTGGTAGCTATCTAACTGTCGAGACTCGTAGGAACAACCTGTCTTGAGCACCTTGAAGTATTCTTCGATAATCCAACGAGTCCGATAAATATCGATGATACTAGTAACTTCCTCAATCGTTGAAATTGGTTCTGTTGTTAGCAATACCCAGTCGACCCCTTGTTGCCCCTCTGGAGGATCTTTTTCGGAAACGTAAACGACGTTCAAATCGATTGTTTCCGCCAATGTTTTTGATGGTAAATATGGCCTCGGGACTGTAATACTCGCACATCTGATTTCGAGATTTGCTGTTCGACTCTCTCTCGCCTGCAGACGCTTTTTTGAAGAGTCTTTACTGCCACGTTTTGAGAGAGGGACGACGCGCTCAGCTAGAATAGGTTTACTGGAAAGAATCTCACGCAGTTTCTCATCACTACCCACTAATTTACGATTCTGGCAGCCTCTAATAACAAAACGATAAGACTCGGCCTTCAGTTTGGCTAGCAGCGTGTAATCATCCCCTTCGCTATCGCATACGTGTATCAGTGAGTCGCTTTGTTCGAATAAGGCTGCCGTTGCTCTAGCGCTCTCAAACCAACGATCCTGCTCAGAGGGAAGTTCTTGCAATATTTTCCTGGGGACACCTTTTCTGCGAAGTGCTGATTTTGTTGGGCTATTTCTTACCCAAGTTTTCATTCTCAGAACGCCGAGGGGTTGGGTGTTATCCTTCCGGAAAGCCAGGCTAGCATGCGCGAAATAGCTGGTTGATTTGTACTTTTCAGCTGGCGCAAGACCATCGCGCTTACCTGAGAATACGAACTCTGTTGTATCGTGGACAATTATGATGTCCCCAACGTTACTAGATCGTTGGACGCTTGCTGCAATGTGGGGCTTCAGCAATGCATCACTGTTAACGTATGGACTCTCTACAAATCGATAAAAGGCTTCTAGTTCAGCCGATGCAGAAAAAATATTTGGAAATGACTCGGTGGATTTTTCAAGTAGGCTGTTCGCAATCTTTATGGCTCGCCTATTTAGCCTTTTGTCGCCTAGTGACACACTTTCGAGTTCTGACAGCAGAGTTTGATTCATACAAAGTATAGATCAGAAAATATTCCTCCGTGCAATTACCCGTTTGTCAACAAAAAGATGTGATAGATCATGAGG
>JAESQZ010000211.1 GCA_016764955.1 Deltaproteobacteria bacterium
GGCCATTTTTAGAACCGAACTGCTACCTTTGCTTGTTGGTTGCATGGCTCCGTTCCGATCACAATAAGCACTGGAATAAAAGCAAAAGCTAAATTAAACAGTGGGATTGATTGTAGAGGTTCATTCATAACCAATATTTTTTCTTAAAATCTTTATTCCTACGCGGCTGGTTTTCTTATTCGAAAAACTATTTGAGAATGAGAGTAACAGGCTGATTTACATAAGTAAATAGTGAGCCTTGTCCTGACAGACCCACGCCAGGTATCTCTCTCGACCTTTAACTACGCCGAATGGGCTTGAGTGGGTGAAGTCAGGTGCCCAGGGGGATGTCATCTGGTTTCTCTAGATTCCAACCATCAATCCAGGCACGAGCCAGTTGGCCCGCTTCATTTTCTATTACCATAATGTCATCCCCTTAGTGTGCTATACCCAAGCTCCTTATACTCACTAACAAACTTAACCTTTAGCCATCAAATCCAATAACGCCAATACGGTTGCTTCAACCCCGGCTTTTACTGATGGTTCAGGTGAAATTTTAAATAACGGGCTGTGGTGACTAGGTACTGGTGCGCCACCGTTTGCCGCACGTTTAAAATCATCCGCAGGGGTGCCGCCGACTGAAAAGTATACACTCGGAATATAAGGTGTCGTGGTGAAAAATCCAAAGTCTTCCGCGCCCATACCAGTATTAGACGGTTCAATTAAAGCAGCTTCTCCCATTTTATTAACCAAAACATTTTTTAATCGGCGAGCTAAATTTTTATCATTAAAGGTAGGCGGGTAGGAAAATTCACTAACTATCACTTCTGGTAATTTATCTTCAGGGATACCGGCAGTACGAGCGGTACCAATAGCAACACGTTTAATTGCAGATAATAACTGGTTTCTAACTTCTGGGGTCAAGCTTCTCACGGTTAGTTGTAGTTCCGCTCGATCAGAAATAATATTGTGTTTAGTGCCCGCATGAAATGCACCAACGGTGATAACGCCTGCATACCTTGGGGCGAGTTCGCGACTAATAATGGTTTGCAAATTATTGACAATCTGGGCACCAATTACTACTGGGTCTTTTCCTTGATGAGGATAAGCACCATGTGAGCCAATACCATGCACAATAATATCAACTGAGTCTGAACCTGCGTAGGGAGAACCTTCATCGACGGTTATTTTGCCTGCCTCAGAATTTGAACTGACGTGAAATGCGAAAGCATAATCTGGTTTGCCAAAACGCTGCCATAAATTATCGTCCATCATAGCCGAGGCACCGGGGCCTTTTTCTTCTGTAGGTTGGCCGATCAACATTAATGTACCTGACCATTGATCTTTAATTGACGCCATTTGTCTGGCGGTACCCACTAAACTGGTCATATGAACATCGTGTCCACAAGCATGCATTACCCCAACAATATTGCCATTCCAGTCTTTTGTTTCTACTTTTGATTGGTTGGGCAAACCCGATTGTTCCCTCACCGGTAATCCATCCATATCTGCTCTTACCATAATCATAGGCCCAGGACCATTTTTTAAGATAGCGACAATCCCGGTGCCGCCAATACCTTCAGATACTTCAAACCCAACCACTCTAAGCTCTTTAGCAAGTCTTTCTGCAGTTTTATGCTCCATCAGGGAGAGTTCAGGGTTTTGATGGAAATGATCCCACAGAGAAGCCAGATGTTGTTGGTAATCTTTAGCAATAGCTGTTGATATTTCTGATGCATGAATGCTTTGGTTGAGTCCTGATAGCAAGCACAGCAATAGGGCGGTAAAAGTTCTTTTCATTATTATTGTCCTGTTCCTAAATGTTTATGGTTTTATGATTGAGATCGTTAGTTTTTAAGCATAATTCAGCGGCAATCTGCCGATCATACTCTAAAGATTTATAGATGTCAGGTTTGTAGGAAAATGATTAAGCTTACCAATGCTCTTAGTAGCAAAGGATACTCTGAGACTGGAATCAACCCGAATTCAAGTGTGCTGATTCTGAGGAGACCCTACGAAATATGTTAACAAAGTCCAATGTTCCTTGAACCCCCACCCATTGTATGAATATGTAGACAGTCTGATTAATTCGCTATCAGTTTTTTTTATTAAACGTTATCCTTAACCGTAAAAAAACTTAGTAACTGTCTCATCATTTGTGCTTGCTCTGCCACAGATTCACCAATGGATGATGCTTGTTCTACCAAAACCGCATTTTGTTGGGTGACGCCATCCATTTCGGTAAAAAACCATAGGGGTGTAACTCTCGCTCTGATCAAAATCGCCCCAATCGCACCACGTTATTAGGTGGCTCAATCGGTTGACAGTAAAAATCTTTAATCAGCGCCCATGCATCATCCAACTGCTGACTGAGCAATATTGAACGAAATGTCAGGATCGCTTGTCCCCCTTTATTTTCCCAACGTTGACCAGAACGTTTGCAGCGCATTTGTAAAACCGTTTTACACGCCGACTCAACAATACCTGAGCCAATCGGTTTGTTTTCTTCCGCTAGACGAGCATATTGACAGCGCGCTCTATGCCGTGAGAAATAAGTTATTTCGGTTTTGATCTTTTCTTTCTTTGGATTTTTCCTGAATTGATATTTTAAATGATTGATCACTTTATCGATCCCTTTTTCATCATGGCGTAAAATATGACGATATTTTTTGTACTCGGTGATGGCTTCAACGCTGTTCTTGCCATAAATGACTTCCATCGCATCAAATAGATGAGTGGCTGCATGATAGAAGTCTAATACGCATTCGCCTTCCTTAATTTCATCATTCAAGAATGTCCAATTATCTCTCGCACCATCGGCGATCTTGATCATTTTAAGATCGGGTCTACGTTTTTTGATCTGTTCAACCTGCATGGCCAATTGGGATTTGAGCGTTTTTCTTTTTATGCTCCGGCATTCTGGCTAAAAATCGTGTGAGCAATAACTCACCTTTTTTATCAAAAAAACTCACCGTCCCGCAGCAAGCTTCACACCAGCGTGAGTCACCGGGGAGGACTTGTGCGTAACGCGTTGAGATCATGACGCCATCCAGTGAAACCGCACACATAAAGGCCTCAGCAGGGATCTCAAAGACATCCAATAATTTCTGCTCACAATTTAACCGGTTCGCTTCCCAGTACTCATTAAGCTTTTTAGGGAGTCGATCTAAACTACTTTTTGAGGGAGACATCAGGCCAAACTCTTTAAATATTTGCTCTGCCTCGGCTGGCGTATTGAGGCTCACAAGATGGATCGCCTGTTTGGCAGCTTGAGGTGTCCAGAATCCTTCAATGAGACCCGTATTGAGTTCCAAGGGACAATAAGTCGGACCATTTCGTCTGGTGCGATATAAAGAACGCTCTAACGTGACTTCGCCAGCTAGAGTCATATAGGTTTTTTTGTTTCGAGAAATCTTTTTATAGGTTTTCTCTCCGGAGAAAAAAGAAGGATAATCCCAATCGTATTGCTCAAGCAATTTCGCCATACATTGACGCTCTGCTTCGGCAAACTTTTTATGGAGTTCAATTTCCAGCTCTGCAAACGGATGGTCTTTGGTTTGTTGATAGATGGATTTCACAGAATCAGATAATTGTGACAGTATTTGTTGGGTCGATCTTGCAGTAAAAGTTTCGGCATGAGATAGTGACATGGAAAGCACCTTTGTGAATGAAATTAATTTTTTGTTTTGTCAAAACAAAGTGTGCTTTTTTTATTCGAGTAATTCTGTGACCGTTTGATCAATTTTGATAATTATTTGATGCTAAGTGATTGATTTTATGCGCAGAGCGGGATCTACACCCCTTCCCCTGATAAGGGGAGGGGGAGGGGTCAAGATGTCTGAATACTCCAAGTTATCTGAAGGTTGAAAGAGTATTCTTTTCCACTAGCTGAATAGTTATAAAAAAGGTAACAATGACTGATTGGAAAAACAAGGAATGTTAGACACCACGAGAGAAATAGAAGTACCCGAAGGGGTCGAGTTATCCTTAGCGGTTGCTGGACTAGTTAGCCGTTCCCTGGCGTTCATGATCGACTTGATTGTTCGCTGGGTTGGCTTGGGAACTGTTTCTGGTATTTTGGAATATCTGGGAAACTTTGGCCAAGGTTTATTTCTTATCCTTGTCTTTGTGGTCGAGTGGTTTTACCCGGTTCTATTTGAAGTCTTTAATCAAGGACAAACCATCGGCAAAAAATCTATGGGTATCATGGTGATCAATGACGACGGTACACCTACTGATTGGTCCTCCTCGATCGTTAGAAATTTACTTAGATTTGCAGACTTTTTACCAATGCTTTTTGGTTTTGGCGTGCTTTCAATGTTAATTAATAAAGATTTTAAGCGTTTGGGGGATTTAGCGGCGGGTACCCTGGTTGTGCATAGACGCAAAATCAAAGAAGAAAAGCTGTCTTATGAAGAGGAAGGTTTAGCGCCCAAAATTTCTCTGACCTTAGAAGAGCAGAGTGCCATCATTAGCTTTGCTGAAAGAAGTTCAAAAATGTCTGTGTCAAGAACCCATGAATTGGCTAGTTATCTTGGACCATGGCTTGAACAGGATAAAACCAAAAAGAATCCGGAAAATGAAGCATTGTTGCTAAAAAGAATGGCCAAGTGGCTACGGGGGCACCAATGAGACAGGAGGAATTTGAGGATAGATACGTTAACCATTGGAAAAAATTTGAAGTTCAAATCAATCTCGCAGAGGCGCTTAAACTAAATAAGAAAAAAGGTGAACATTCTCTTAAAGGATTTGCCGATAATTATCGCCAACTTTGCTATTGCCTGGCACTTGCGCGTGAAAGACATTATAGTCCCCTGCTGATTCACCGACTCGAAGCATTGGTTTTTCGCGGGCACCAGTCTTTTTACCAAAAAAGGCTCGGTATCTTTCAGAATATTTTTCATTTTATCCTGCATGGATTTCCACAAGCTGTCCGTCAACAAGCCAATTTTATTTGGGCCTCCAGTGCGTTATTTTACCTTCCATTGATAGTTGTGTTCCTACTGATGTTAGTTTTTCCAGACATGATCTATATGATTGTTGATCCGGGTACCGTCACCAGTATGGAAAATATGTATGATCCAGCCGCGGAAAGGTTTGGCACTGAACGTTCTTCCGATAGTGATTTCTATATGTTTGGGCATTATATTCGAAACAATATTGGGATTGCTTTTCAAATATTTGCCGGTGGGATTCTATTGACCATCGGTAGCCAATTCTATTTGTTATTTAATGGTTTTGTATTCGGCGCGATAGCAGGTCATATTTATAATATCGGTTATTCGGAAACTTTTTTCTCTTTTGTTATTGGCCACGGTGCATTTGAGCTTACCGGCATAGTCGTTGCTGGCGGTGCGGGTCTACAACTTGGCTGGGCCATATTATCGCCAGGTGTATATTCACGTAAACAAGCTCTGGTTAATGCCGCCAAATCTTCCATTCAACTGGTTTATGGCAGTATATTTTTATTATTGATCGCTGCATTTGTTGAAGCCTTTTGGTCATCGACACATATGGTCTCAGCCAATACTAAATATTGGGTTGGCGGTATTTTTTGGATACTAGTGATCGGTTACTTAACTTTACTGGGTCGAAGAAAACGTTTAGGTCTAACAAAAGGTTCTGCTCATGGATCTTGAAAAAGTAACCGCGCGAATAAGGCCAAGGCGAGGATGGGAAGCGATCGATCTTGGCATTACTCTGGTGCAACATCATGCCAAAACACTTTACAAAGTTTGGTTTGCCATTAGCTTACCGATTTTCGTTTTGTTGGTGGTATTGCTAAATACGTCCCCTTGGTTGATGATATTTTCTTTTTGGTGGCTACTGCCAATTTTGGAACGACCGTTGTTATACCTTCTTAGTCGAGAACTTTTCGGTGAAGGTCTCACTGCCAGACAATGTATCAAATCTTTTTATTCAGTTGGAAAAATTCAGTGGTTCGCTAGCTTAACCTGGCGACGAATTAGTTTTACAAGATCATTCGATCTACCGCTAATCCAGTTAGAGGGAGTAAAAGGCGCTGAGCGTAGCAAGCGATTAAGAGTCATCCATTCCGGTGATTCAGGTAGCGCCGTTTGGCTTACCGTCGTATTCGTATTAGTGGAATTTATAATTTATCTATCAATCGTTACCCTAATTTATCTACTAGTACCTGAAGTTTATCTGCAAAATTTTGATTTATGGGAATGGATGACGGCAGATACCGATTCTAAGTTTGTCGCACAAGTGTTTAACTTTTTGATCTATCTTGCCATTAGTTTGGTTGCGCCATTCTATGTTGCTTGTGGTTTCGCCCTTTACCTTAACCAAAGAACCCATTTAGAAGCCTGGGATATTGAATTATCCTTCAAGCGCCTGGCTGCAAAATTAGCTGAAAAGTCATCTAATGTAAAGGTCCGTTTAGCGAGTTATGCGTCCATTGGATTATTGCTAGCGGCTGTCGGCGTATTTAATCCTCAACAAGCAATTGCTGAAACTGATTTTTCTAGGATAACCGTTTCTAATGCAGAGAATAAACTCGATATTCAAGATAAGTTATCGGAAAATGAACAACTCGACTTGCACAACCTTAGTCATTCAGAAGCCAGGAATTTGATTAAGGCTATAAAGGAAGGTGAAGATTTCCACCAAGTGGAAATCCAGGAAACTACTCGCTATAGAGAATCAACTGATTGGGATCTCGATGATTCCGACCAAAAAATTTCTTCCGGTTGGCTTATCTTCGCCAAAATTTTTGCGGTTTTAATTGAGTTTGCTTTGTGGATCTTTATAGCAGTTATTATCATTTTCTTAATACTTAAATATAAACGTCTGTTGGTCAGAGGTGTGTCTAACAAGAAAGTGGAAAAAAAACGGCCAGTAAAACTGTTCGGTCTGGATTTAGAGACACAATCGCTACCTGATAAGCCATGGTTAGTTGCCAGGCAATTGATTGAGAATCAACGATACAGAGAAGCCTTGAGTTTGTTGTATCGAGCGAGCCTGATCTGGTATATAGATAATAGCGATGCCCTGATTAAGGAAGGTTACACCGAGCTCGAATGTCTGGCTCAAATATCAAAGCGTGTTAACAATACAAGCCAACAATACCTGATAAGCTTAACAAATAGTTGGAGGAGTTTGGCATACGCACACCAGGTACCAAAAGAACGGGACTTGATTGAGCTGTGTGATAATTGGCCAAGAATAATGAAAACATCGATAGCAAACGATAGCGATGTTGGTAATTCAGCAAAAGCAAAAAGGACAAAGGTGAATAATGAAAAATAAAATCACTA
>JAESQZ010000023.1 GCA_016764955.1 Deltaproteobacteria bacterium
CCACATTTTTCGTTTATCAGTCAACGCCTACTTTTTGGGATTGCGCCCGGGCTCGGCTTAAATTATAAGTCCTGCTTAATTAGTATAAAAATACCATAAAAAGTCAAATAAATCTATCAATGGAGCATCTTATTAATTGGTTGTTATATCCGCGTTTTTTCGTAAATAAGCCACATAGTTCTGGAAGAATTTGGCTTTTTGAGTGGCGAGAGCCTTTTTATCTTTTGTGTAAACGCTTCCATCAACCAAGGCTCCCATTGTGTCTGCTGTTAGATCTCTTCTTAAGAGGCTTTCAAACTGATTTTCACTCATGCGGTAGTTGGAATAGATCGCTCGTTGATAAACTTGGCGATCAACTTTTTGTTCCCCACCAAAGAGATTATCTCGAATGTAATCAGCCAAATCCCGATCAGAGACTGAAAAATCTTGTTTTTCAGCAGCTTCGGCTAAAAGAGTACGGTTGATGAGCTGTTCAAGAACTGATCTCTTTAGCATGTCTTGGACAGGGCCTTCTGGGCTAAAATCTGGTTGGTTGGTTTGTATGAGCCGAATTTGCTGCTGGTAGCTCATTTGAAGCTCTGGGTAAGTAATGACTTGGCCGTTGACTTCCGCGGCATAAGAGCTCGGCCTGCCCACGCTGCTCGCCCCAGGATAAAAACCAAAGGCAAAAACTATAATCCCAAATAAAAATATAATAAGCCAGGAATTTGAATGTTTGCGCATGATATCTAGCATTTTTTCTTCCTTTTTCAGTTTCAAACTCTTTGTAACTGCGCTACAGAACCAATTCAACCTATTTTTGTTAAGAGATTTAAGATGGCTCATTTTCTACCAAGCTGGTTTTCAAGTGATATTGCGATTGACCTAGGAACTTCCAACACTTTGCTTTTTTTGCGGGGGAGAGGAATTGTTATCAATGAACCTAGTGTTGTGGCAGTGGACAAACGAATGGTTAACAAAAACCGTGTTGTTGCTGTTGGGCGCGAGGCTAAAGACATGCTGGGGAGAACTCCAGGTACGATCACTGCGATTAGACCAATCCAAAAAGGAGTTATTTCTGATTTTGACGCGACTGTGGAAATGCTGAGAACTCTCTTAGAACGCGCAATTGGCCGTATGGCTTTTTTAAAGCCTCGTGTTGTGGTGGGTGTTCCTGTTGGGATCACGGAAGTGGAAAAAAGGGCGGTCAAGGAATCAGCTGAGTCTGCTAACGCAGGAGAGGTTTTCCTGATTGAGGAACCAATGGCTGCTGCGATTGGGGCAGGGATGCCGATTACTGAGCCGTATGGGAACATGATAGTCGATGTCGGTGGTGGAACAACTGAAGTCGCTGTCATTTCTCTAGGTGGAATCGTGTACAGTCACTCTGTGCGTATAGGTGGTGATAATTTAGATGGAGCCATCACAGCTCATATTAAAAAGCACTACTCACTCTTAATTGGTGAAAGAACCGCTGAGCAAATCAAAATTCGACTAGGAACAGCATTTCCGGATGATGATCTTGGCACTATGGAGGTAAAGGGTCGAGATATTATTGCGGGTGTCCCAAGAACCATAGAGGTTGGCAGTGCAGAAGTGAGAGAGGCTATGGCTGAGCCTATTGCGACCATTGCTGAAGCTGTTCGGACTAGTTTAGAAAGAACACCTCCTGAGCTTGCTTCTGACATTGTAGATCGGGGTATTATCTTGTCTGGGGGGGGCTCTTTGTTGCGTAATTTGGATGTGCTGCTGCACAGTGAAACAGGTGTGCCTGTCATGCTGTCTTCTGATCCGCTGTGTGGCACCGTTTTAGGCGCTGGCAAAGTCCTTGAAGAGATTGACCAATTGAGACAGGTGTTAACTGTGTAGGGTAATTTGTGCGAAGATTTTTTTCTCACTTTAAGACATTAGCGGGAGTACTCATATTATTGATGCTCCCATTTGCAATTCTGAAGCTTCAAAAAAAGGCGCCGCTTCTAACGGAGGCGGTAGCTGGTACTTTTTTGGATATGGCTTCCTATTTTCAGCGTTCAGTCATATGGACATTTGGTGGTCTGTCGGATGCAATGGAACGTCGACTTATTTCTCAGACCTCAACAGGTGAGTTGTTTCAGTTAAGAGTTGATAGAGTACGAATGCGCTCTTTAGAGATTCTTTTGAGCGAAAGTGAGCGTGAAAATCGGCGACTAAAGGATCTGTTGGACTTTGCATCTCAAGACCGAGCACCAAAGGTGTTGGGAACTCGAGTTATTGGCCAGGCTGGAGCGCCTTTGATGCAGGTTATTCAGATCGATCAAGGCTCACATAGTGGTATCAAGAAAGGTGATCCCGTAATTAATAGACTAGGAGCGATTGGCCAAGTTTTACTGGCAGCTAAGACTAGTAGTGAAGTTCTTCTCATGTCCGACGCGTCAAGTGCCGTTGATATTGTTGTGCAGCGTACTCGTGTGAGAGGAATCATGCGTGGCTTGAAAGTTCATAATTTTGATCGCTTGCAAGATATTCAGGTGGGTGATGTTATCGTTACTTCAGGCCTAGGTGCACGTTTCCCAGAAGGAACGCCTGTTGGCCAGATTGTTCGTTTAAGAAATCATCAGCAAGGTTTATATACAGAGGCTGAGATAGAGCCTTTTGTAGATTTGAACCGCTTGGAAGAGGTTTTAGTCCTAAGAGACAGCCGTTTGGGCTCAGCTTGGCACCGAAGAGACTTGGTTTTTGAGGGCTTACAAATGAGTGTGGGGCCTTAGAGACTATGATTTTCTTTTTTTCTTTGATGATTTTTACGTTGTGTTACCAAGCCCTACTAAATGCAATGGCTAGTTTGATGCATTTAAACAGCTCAATATTCCTGGTGGCACCTATTGTAATTGTAGCCGTGATATTTGGCTTCAGAAGCTTGGGGGGGCTTTTTATCCTGCTTTGCGCTGGCATTTTGGTGGACTCACTAACAGGGGGAGCTTTGGGCGCGAATATGTTGCTAATGGTTTTTGTAGGGCTTTTAAGTATGATCTTAAGCTCTTGGTTAGGGCAGCCACACTGGCCGTTGGTATTTTCATTTTTGCTAGCCGTTTCTTTTGTGTATCGTATTTTGTTGAGTCAGATGGGTAATTGGGGTTTTGAGAGCTTAATTATTGGCCCGTTTGCAGATGCCTTGGCTGGGGTTATGCTGTTTTCTTGGGTTCCAAAGAGAGTTTTTAAGATCGACTAATATGTATTTTTCTGAGAAGCGATTTTCATTTTTGAGTTTAGTCCCATTTATTGTTTTTTTTATTTTGGTTTCTAGGCTTTTCTATTTGCAAGTAGTTAGGGGAGATTACTATTTAAGTCGTAGCGAAAGTAATTTTATTCAGGAGCGACCCATCAGCCATAGCAGGGGGTTGATCTTGGATCAAAGTGGTATGCCGCTGGTTGGAAATCGCCCTTCCCATGATCTGTATGTGACCTTTTCTCTTTTCCCTAATTCGGAAAAAACACTTAAAGAAATGGGTTCTGTCTTAGGCCTGAAACGTTCAGAGGTAAAAGATGCGTATGAGCGTCTGCGAGAAGCAAAAAAAGAGTTTGTATTGTGGAAACTTTCTCACTCAAAATGCGAAAAATTTGCTGGTTGGCTGCCTTTAAACCGTATTCCTGGTGTTGCACTTGAAAATTGTCGAGTTAGTTTGGAACCGGCTGAATTCCCTTCGTTTGAACGAGCAATAGCGGAACTTGCAAAAGCATTGCAATTGCCAAAGGAAGAGCTTGAGGGTTATTGGGAGCAGGCTGAGAAGAAATTTCAAGGTTTTGGAAGGTATAAGCCTGCGCCTCTTTTAGGAGATTTAGATTTCGATACTTATGCCAGGCTTGAAACAGCTATTTCTTTAGGAAGTTTTCCAGGCCTTACACTTCTTGATTCAATTAAACGGCGCTATATGCATGGTTCCTTGGCTGCGCATACCTTGGGCTATCTCAATGAGATTTCTGGGCCAGAACTTGTCAACAGGCCAGAGTACAGGCAAGGGCATCGAATAGGACGTCGAGGCTTGGAGCTTGTTTATGAGTCAGCACTTAGAGGCATAGATGGTTTTGAAAGAGCTGTTGTGGATGCTCGTGGCAGACGCTTTTCCGAAGCCATCGAGAAGGACTGGTTGGGAGAGGACCGAATGGAGTATTCGACTCCGGGTAAAAATTTGGTTCTTTCAATTGATATCGAGCTCCAAAAAGCTGCTGAAAAGGCTTTTATGGGTAAGGCTGGTTCTGTCATCGCTCTTGAAGTCGGAACAGGCTTTATTTTAGCAATGGCAAGTTTTCCCAGCTACAACCCAAACGATATTATTGCTCGTGATAATCAGAGAATCTTTGATGCTTTAAGTAAAGATCCACTGAAGCCATGGCTGAATAAAGCAATACAGGAACACTACGCGCCTGGAAGCACATTTAAGGCAATAACAGCGGTTGCGGGTTTCGAGCATGGCGCTTTGAAGTCCTTGGAGTCGCAAAAATGCAAGGGTATTTTCCAGATTGGTGGCCACCGCTGGCGATGCTTTAAACGTGAAGGGCATGGTGAGGTTGATGTCGTGAGAGCACTCAAGACGTCCTGTGATACCTTCTTTTATACCCTTGGACATGAGCTAGGGATGGATGCGCTTGCCCAAACAGCCAGGCGCTTAGGTTTTGGTAAAAAGACAGGGGTTGATTTAGATGTTGAAATACCGGGCATTATTCCAGATAGGGAATACTACCAAAAGAGGCTAGGGTATTATGCACCTGGTTTTGCAGTTAACAGTGCTATTGGTCAGGGCGATGTAACAGTTACGCCACTCCAGCTTGCAGTTGCTTATGATGCAATCATTAATGGCGGTACAATTTATCAACCGCAATTGCTTCGTGAAATTAGAGATGTTGATGACCAATTACTTTTGCAAAAAAAACCAATTGTGAGGGATCGTCTCAGTGAAAGCCAGAAAAGTCTTCAATTCGTGAAAGAGGGTCTGTCGCATGTGACTGAAAAAGGGGGAAGTGCTTATGGGTTATTATGGCGTCCAGATTTGCCTCAGTTGTCAAAGTGGGTTCGTGAATCTGGGGTCAAAATTGGGGGTAAGACAGGTACTGCACAGGTGGTCAAATTATCGAAATTGGTTTATCACTTGAAGCCGGAAGAAGTGAACTATTGGGAGCGTGATCATGCTTGGTTTGTGGGTTTTGCGCCTGCTGAAAACCCGGAGATTCTTGTGGTTGCCATGACGGAACATGGTGGTTTTGGAGGGCGAACATCTGCTCCTGTGGTCGCTCAGGTGATTAAGACTTACTATGAAAAAGTGAGAGGAAGGGGGCGATATGCGGAGCAAGAATAGTTCATTTAGAGTTCGTTTTCCAACCTCCTCAGTGATATATGCGCTGCTTTTAATGCTAATTGGGGTGGCTAGTATTATTTCAGCCTCGAAGGCAACGCAGCCAAATTTGTTTTTAATGCAGCTTACCTGGGTTGCGGTTGCAACTTTCATGGCGTCGGTAATTTGCTTTTTTCGAACAAGAACCCTCGGCTTGATAGCCTACCCATTTTATGTTGGGGTTGTCTTGTTGTTATTGGGTGTACTTGGCTTTGGGGTGGTAGTTAAAGGTGCGCAGCGATGGATTGATATCGGGTTTATGCGCCTACAGCCATCTGAGTTAGCGAAGATAGCAGTTGTTTTGGCGACAGCTAAGTTTTGTGCTGACTATGAGGTTCGTGGTGGCTATCGCCTCCGTGACTTAATCAGACCACTTAATATTTCAAGGCCTCTTGCCCTCATAGCTGTGTGTGTTTTCGGGTTGTTAAGGGCTCCAGACTACTTTTGGTTGATGATCTTTGGGTTCGTAATCTCAGCAATTTGGATGCTTTTTGCCATTCGGCAGATTGGCCAGGAGGGACTGCATCTCTATCAGTTTTTGTCGTTAAGCGATTTGGTTTTAATTCCTTTTTTATTGATTCTGGTAGAACCTGATTTAGGGACGGGTCTGATTGTTTTGGCGATTCCTACGTCGATGATTTTATTTTGCGGAATGCGGAAGTCATCGCTCATTATTGCTGGATTATTTGCAGCCGGTGTTGCGCTGGTTGGTTGGAACTTTGTTCTAAAAGATTATCAGAAACAAAGGGTTCATACTTTTTTAAACCCAGAGGCGGATATCCGTGGCAAAGGTTATCATGCAATTCAGTCTATGATTGCTGTGGGATCAGGTCAGCTTTTGGGAAAGGGTTACGGGGAGGGTACTCAAACTCAGCTTTCGTTTTTGCCTGAAAATCATACGGATTTTGTGTTTTCTGTTTTGGCTGAAGAGTGGGGTTTTTTGGGGGCTATTTTTGTTTTAGCTCTGTTTTTAGCCTTAATATTATCAATGATTCAGATAGCGAGTCGTACACGTGATCGCTTTGCTAGCTTGCTGGCTGTCGGGGCGGCCTCTGTTGTTTTTTGGCATATGACTGTTAATGCTGGGATGGTTATTGGGTTACTACCAGTAGTGGGTGTGCCATTGCCATTTGTCAGTTATGGGGGAGCTTCTATGTTAATTCAGGTAGCGGCGTTAGCCATTTGTATCAATGTTGCACTTTGGCGGAAGGTGAGATGAGTTTGCGTCGAACAAAAATGCTGTGCACGTTGGGTCCTTCGAGTTGTTCTGAAGAGGCTATTGAAGCTCTTATCCTAGCGGGCATGGATGCAGCACGGATTAATTTTTCGCATGGAGATTTAGACTTTCATCAAAAAGTAATTAATCGCGTCCGCTCAGTGTCTGCCCGCTTAGGTCGCCCTATTGGTATTTTACAGGATTTACAGGGACCAAAAATTAGAACTCGAAAGATGCAAGGTGAAGGCGTTTTGTTATCTTCTGGTGATCAGACTATTATAACGACTGATGATATTGAGGGGACGGCAGAACGTTTTGGGACTCAATATTCTGAGTTGCCAAATGATGTGCACCCAGGCGAGCTACTTCTTTTAGACGATGGCAAAATTACACTGCGTTGCCTCGAAAAGACTGGAGAAACAGACATTGTTTGTGAAGTTCTTATTGGGGGTTTGTTAAAAAGCAACAAGGGCATTAATATTCCATCAGGTGGTTTGTCTGCGCCAAGCCTAACTGATAAAGATTTAAGAGATATTCACTTTGGTGCACAGGTAGGTGTTGATGCTGTGGCGCTTTCGTTTGTTCGAACACCCGAAGATATCCGGGCGTTAAGGCGTGAGTTGGCTAACTCGAAAACAAGACCATTGGTGTTTGCCAAGATCGAAAAACAGCAAGCCCTTGATAATTTAGATGAGATTCTTTCTGAGTCTGATGGTGTGATGGTAGCACGTGGCGATTTGGGTGTTGAAATGCCTCTTGAGCAAGTTCCAATTGCTCAAAAGCAAATTGTGACTCGTGGAATCGAGCAGGGCAAGACGGTTATCGTCGCAACTCAAATGCTGGAGTCCATGATTACCCAATCTAGGCCCACGCGTGCGGAGGCAAGTGACGTGGCAAATGCAGTGCTTGACGGCGCAGATATGCTCATGCTGTCTGCTGAAACTGCTGCAGGCGAATACCCAGTAGAAGCCGTCGAAACAATGGATAGAATCGTTCGTGAAATAGAAAGCTCAGATTGGCTTCGTTACTGGCGCAGCGAAGAAAAGCTATTAACTCGGATCAGTCAGCAACATCAAAATGTCGTATCACTGGTAGGAACAAGAGCTGCTGAAGAACTTCGTGCAAAGGCTATCGCTATTTATACAACTTCAGGTGATACGGCTAAACTAGTCAGCGGGTATCGGCCAAAAGTCCCGTTAATTGCTTTCGTTTTGGGCTTACAAGAGCAGCGCCGGCTCTGTTTCAGCTGGGGAGTTGAAACTGAGATTATAAGGGAAGCCTCGGGATTTGAAGGTCTTTTGAGCGAGATGAACGATCGGCTTCAAGAAAAAGGCCCTGTGAAGCCAGATGATACAGTTGTAGTCCTAACCAAGGTTCCCCTAAAACCTTCTCAAAAGACCAATACGATTCATATCCATACTGTCACAAAACCTATTTTGTGATACATGCAGTTTGTCATAGGAGAGATTTATGCGTTATTTAGTTGTGTTGAGTCTATTGTTTTCTTTGGTTTCTAGCGCTGAGCTGAAAATTGCAGTTATTGAATTAGAACGTGCCCTCAATGAAACGAGTGACGGGCAGAAAGCACAAAAAGACCTGAAAAAAGAGTTCGATAAGACCCAGGCTTTATTGGAAAAAAAGCAGGGAGAACTTAAAAAGGCACATGAGAAATTTCAGTCAAAAAGCGCTGTGATGAATGAAAAAGCTCGCCAAGAAGAAGGGATGAAGCTTCAAGGCCAGATAGCTGAGTTTCAACAGTTGTCCGGAGAAAGCCAACAAGAGTTTATGGCAAAGCAAAATGAAACCATGAAGGGCTTATTGGATAAGATGACCCCTATTGTTGAAAGCGTTGCTAAGAAAGAAGATTATGATCTCGTCTTGAACAAGACAGAAGCCACTGTCGTATATGCTAAGCCAGGTTTAAATATTACTGATAGAGTTGTTAAAGACTACGACAAGAAAACAAGCAAGAAAAAGTAGAGCCTAATCCCTAAATATCCAATAGAGCCAAGCAAAAGAAGGCACTAACACAACAGAGCCTATGGCGAGGGTGATAAGCACAGGAATAAGAATGCTAGGTGATGCAGCGCTTTGTAAAATTGTGTGGCTGTCAACGATTAGGTAAGGGAATTGGGCTAAAGCCCAGCCGCCTATTAGGCAAACTGCTTGTGTCATTCCGGCGAGTTTAGCTAAGAGATCTTGTTTTAAGAGCAATGCAACAAAGACGCTGACCGACACGAGCGAAATGATTATTTGAAAACCCAAAGACCAGGTTTGAGTGAGAAGCTGTTTATAAATAAGCAGCGCATCACTCTTTGCTGCGTAAAGCGTTATGAATGCAGCCAAAGCAATTAGAATTGCAAATCCAAGTGCACGATGTCTAAAGTCTTGTTTGAGTTCTTCGTTGTGAGCTCGAGGGGTTAGATAGAGTGATGATAAAAATGCACACAGCAAGAGCGTTAATGCGCCAATCATCATTGGAAATCGTTGTAGCCATGGGCTGACAAAATAATCATAAAAAGAACCGCCTAAATACGGTTCAGTAGGAAGATTGCCCGAAGCGACAGCGCCTAAACAAACCCCAAGCATAAAAGGCGTTATGATGCTGCCAATA
>JAESQZ010000212.1 GCA_016764955.1 Deltaproteobacteria bacterium
TAGCTAAAGAAAACCAAGTTTTTTTAAATCTAGACTTAGAGCAGTGGGAATCCCACGATATTACTTATCAAATCTTTGAAGATATTCTCTTAAAACCAGAGTTTTCGGACTACTCGCATGTTGGAATTGTGGTGCAGGCTTATTTGAAGCATTCGGAAAAAGACCTGGAGCGCCTATTAGCTTTAGCAAAACGTCGAGGGGCGCCTATCGGGGTTCGGCTGGTAAAGGGTGCTTATTGGGACTACGAGCTGGTTAAAGCTCGGCAAAATGGTTTTGAATGCCCTGTTTGGACCCAAAAATCTGAATCCGATATTCATTTTGAACGTCTGAGTCGATTCTTGCTGGATAATATTGATTATTTTCAGCCAGCATTTGGAAGTCATAATCTAAGGTCTTTGAGTCAAGCAATGGTCTATGCCAATGCTAAGCGCATTCCAAAGAGTGCCTATGAAATCCAGATGCTTTATGGAATGGCAGAGCCGGAGCGAAAAGTTCTGCGGGCCAGGGGGCACCGTGTTCGCGTTTATGCGCCCATTGGTGAGCTTTTACCGGGGATGTCCTATTTGGTAAGAAGGCTTTTGGAGAATACTTCTAACTCAGGGTTTTTGAAGTTGTCACATCAAGACGACGTAGATCCGAATCAACTATTAAGGGAGCCTCAATTGGAAAAAAATTCTACAACGCTTAAGATGCCGGAAGGTGCGCCTTTTGATAATTGCCCGTTGCTTGATTTTACGAAAATGGAAAATCGAGAGCGTTTTCAAAAAGCGGTTGATGATTGGGTACCAAAATTTCCAGCTAAAGTGCCTGTGGTTATTGCGGGTGAAGAGCAGTCTGGTGAGCATGTGTTCGAGCGCATGACGCCTAACGATGGCAAAACAGCTGTGGCTGAAGTCCAACTGGCAAGTGTGGGTCAAGCAGAGCAAGCTGTTCAAACAGCTGTGACAGCTTATCCTGAGTGGCGCGAGAAGCCGATCAAAGAAAGAGCTGATTTGCTGAACAAATTGGCTGATATTTTAGAGCGTGATCGTTTTGAATTAGCCGCTTTGATGTGTCATGAGTCAGGAAAACCTTGGGCTGTTGCTGACGCAGATCTTGGTGAGGCAGTCGACTTTTGTCGATATTATGCTTGCCAAGCTCTGGAAGAATTGGCGCCACGCAAACAAGGCAATGTCTGGGGTGAGTCGAATATCTTGAGCTATGAAGGTCGAGGGCCGGCGCTGGTCATTGCGCCTTGGAATTTCCCGTTGGCTATTTTGTGTGGCATGACGGCGGCTGCTTTGGTGACAGGTAATTCTGTGATCATGAAGCCTGCAGAGACGTCTTCGTTGATTGCCAAAGAGTTATTTGATCGAATACTCGAAGCAGGTTGCCCTTCTGACGTTTGTCAATTTTTGCCAGGTGAGGGTTCTAAAGTTGGCGCCTACTTGGTGGAGCATCCTCAAATCGCGCAGATTGTTTTCACAGGCAGTAAAAAAGTGGGCCTTGAGATAGTGGAGAAAGCCGCCAAGGTTCAAAAAGACCAGCCTCAAGTCAAGCGTGTGGTTTGTGAAATGGGTGGCAAAAACGCGATTATTATCGATGATGATGCTGATTTGGATGAAGCTGTGTCAGGTGTTGTGTCGAGTGCATTTGATTTTGCAGGCCAGAAGTGTTCTGCAGCGTCTCGTGTCTTGGTGCATGAAAATATTTATGAGCGATTCAAAACTCGCCTGCTGGATGCTTGTAAAAGTGTGATTGTTGATGTTGCTACAAGCCCAAGTTGTGTATTGCCTCCGGTGATTGATGAGACTGCACAGAAGCGTTTATTAGATGAAATCGAGATGGCTCGTAAGGAGCATCAACTTTTGTTTCAGGGGCAGGTGCCTGCTGACGGATTTTTTGTGCCGGTGAGCGTGTTTGAAGTTCAAAATGAGCGTTGCCGCTTGATGCAGCATGAAATGTTTGGGCCTGTTTTGGGCGTTATGAAAGTCAAAGATTTTGACGAAGCTTTGAAAATTGCGGGCTCGACACAGTTTGCCCTAACAGGTGCTGTTTTTTCGAGGAGTCCAGAGAATTTGATGCGTGCGCGTCAGGCGTTTCGAGTCGGTAATCTTTATCTGAATCAAGGCAGTGCAGGGGCTATGGTTAATAGGCAGCCATTTGGTGGTTTTGGGATGAGTGGCATTGGGACCAAGGCCGGTGGCCCTGGTTACTTAATGCACTTTGTGGATCCGCGCTGTGTGACCGAAAATACACAACGCCGTGGCTTTACGCCAGATTTGGAGTAGGGGCGTAACCCCTCTCCTTTTGGGAGAGGGAGATTTCAACTTGTTGAAATCGGGTGAGGGTTCGTATTGCCAAGTTTGTCTGAATAGTGATTAATCAGGCTTAGCTCATGAAACCCTCACCCGATTTTGCTGAACCAAAATCTCCCTCTCCCAAAAGGAGAGGGAAAATAGCTCATATTGCTGCTGCGCTTTTAGGTCTAAGCTTAATAGCATATCTGGTTTGGCAAACTGGCTTTGAAGTTGTTTATCAAGCAATCTCGTCGCCAGCAATTTATTGGAAGTCTATTTTTGCCTGTGAAATTGGTTTTTGGTGTTTTGGCCTGTTGTCACAACGTGCTTTGTACGGTGAGAAGGCTAAGAAAATCCCTTGGTCGGTGTTATTAAAAGCCGGCTGTTCGACTTATGTGATAATGGGCTTACTTCCGATGGGTCGTGTTGCTGGAGAGGCTGTTCGGGCTGTGATGCTTGCACCTTATGTAGGTAAGTCTCTTGCAACAATGGTCGCTGTACAGGCTCAAATTATTGTTTTGAGTATTACAACGCTGGTAACATGCTTGGCTGCAATTGTTTTTGTGACGAAACTTGGCTGGCAGCCGATGAGCTGGTTAGGGGTTTTGAATGCTGGTTTAATAGCTGGTGTATTTGTGCTTGCGATATTAGCAGCCAAGCGTTTTCATATTGGTCGTAAGCTTGGTTTTTTGTTGCCTCGCGTGAAAGTGTTTGGCGAAGAGTTTGATGCTTATTTTATTGGAACGCATGTTTTGCCCACAAAAGCAGTCTTATATGAGGGGTTGTCACGTTTGAGTCAACTTATTCAAAATGGTTTTTTGGTTTTATCGGTTGGGGGTATGTGGGGAATTTCACAGGCTATAGCTTCTGAAGGTGTTCATTTGGTTGGCGCGACGGTGGGAGATCTGATTCCCGGGCAGTTAGGTGTGCATGAATTAGTTTATAGTCAAGCCGGAACACTGCTTGGTATTGGTGCCGAACAAGCGTTGTCGATTGCGTTATTAGCGCATATTAGTCAAATGTTTGGGGTGGCCTTGGCATTGGTGGTACCGCTACTAGTTGTCATACCAGCGAAGGCTGGTATCCAGAATAGAAGACCAAGACTTAAGCAACCGAAAAATAAACTGCATCAGGATGATGAAATACCAGCGCGCTGACGCTAGACTCTGGATCCATCATAAATCCACTGGTCAAATCAACTCCAATATGGCGATTAGGTTGCAACAAATTCCATAGGATTGTTTGGTTCTCAAGATCTGGGCAAGCAGGATATCCGAAACTGTAACGCTTGCCTTGGTATCGTGCTGAAAACAATGCTTTCATGCTTATTTCAGCAGGGTCTGAAATTCCCCACATGGCGCGCATTTTTTGGTGTAACCACTCCGCTGCTGCTTCTGCCGTTTCTATTGCCAAAGCTGACAGAATATGACTCTGTAAATACTCTCCTTGATCTTTTAGATTATCGGCTATGACTCGTGCACCTTGGCAACTGGTGACCATCATCCCTAGATAATCTTCATCTGCTAAAAAGTCTGATAAGCACAATCTATCTTTGTTTGGTTGCCGCGGAAAATCAAACTTCGATTGGCCTTTTATGACAATAGAGTCTCCCTTGGAATTGACTTTGAAAAACTGATACAAGCCTTTGCAAGATAGTATTTTTTTATCTAGCACCCAGTCTTGAACCTCTTGAACGGCTTGATAGAGGGCCTTGGCTTTAGGATTATCTCCGCGATCTTTTAGGCCTAAATGCCGCGTGTAGAGCATGACTGGATTGATAAATGTCCAAATTGTTTCTAAAGGCAGATCATCTAGTATGTTTAGATTTAAGTTCGGAGGCGCTCGAGGGGGGATTTTAGAAATGTTTTTTTGAGCAGGTTCACTTGAAGTGGTTGTGCTACTTGGCCGCGTCGCATTGATCTGAGCTTGTATGGACTCTTGCTTAACTCGAAGCTCTTTTTTTAAGATATCTGCTTGGTTGGGGTCCGTGATGCGATTTGCTAAGGCTAATCCTGTCATGGCATCTCGTGCATAACAAACGGTTCCATTGTACTGTGCAGAAATTTTTGAATAGCTAAATTTTTCGCTTAAAGCAGCTCCGCCAACAAAAAGAGGAACCGATATGTCAGCATTTCGTAAAGCATCTGCTGTAACAACCATTTCTTGTGCGCTTTTTACCAAAAGGCCACTTAAGCCAATCAAGTCAGGCTGGTGTTTATGAAATGCATCAATCAAAGTCCGGGGTAAGACTTTAATGCCAAGGTTAATAATTTTAAATCCGTTGTTTGAAAAAATGATTTCTACTAGATTTTTTCCAATATCATGAACATCACCTTTTACGGTCGCTAATAACATTTTACCCCTGGAGGCTTCATTGGATTTTGTCATGAATTGTTCAAGATGCGAAACAGCGGCTTTCATCACCTCAGCAGACTGCAGTACTTCTGCTACAATGAGCTGATTTTTTCTAAAAAGTTCACCGACTTCTTTCATCCCTGTCATCAAAGGACCATTAATGATCGATAAGGGATCTAAATCCTGCCTGATTTCTTCTAAGTCTTCTATTAAATCTGTTTTGATGCCCTCGACAACGGCTTGCGCTAACCTTTGTTCGACAGGCATATTGGTTTTATCGATTTTAGGGCCTTGAGGACGATGTCTGAAATGGGCAGTGAATTCAGCCAAAATCGTATCAAAATTGTCCAAATTGGATTCAATGAGACGCTGACAAAGCTCAACTTCAGCTTCGGGGATCTGGGTGACCCGTTGAAGCTTTTCAGAGTTCACAATGGCCATGTCCAAACCAGCTTCTAGGTTGGCATGGAGAAACACCGTATTCAATACTTGTCTTCCAGCACTGGGCAAACCAAAACTCACATTGGAAATGCCTAGCACCGTCATACACTCGGGGAATGCTTGCTTGATTGAACGAATACCCTTAATGGTTTCCTGTGCTGAACCAATATATTGCTTGTCACCAGTTCCACAGGGAAATACCAGGGGATCAAAAATAATATCTTTCGCAGAAACTTGATATTTCTGAGTCAGCAATTCAAAACTACGGCGTGCGATTTCAAGTTTTCTTTCAGCCGTAATACCCATGCCTTGCTGCAGGTCTTCATCGATGCATCCAACCACAACGGCAGCCCCATACTTTTTTAAAAGGGGGCATATTTTCTGAAAACGATCTTCACCATCTTCTAAATTAACCGAGTTAACAATTGATTTTCCCTGAATGCATTTTAAGCTTTCTTCAATAACTTTTGGATCAGTCGAGTCGATCATGAAGGGCGCTTTAATCAGTTTGGTTGCCTTATGAAGAAAATGAAGCATATCGGACTCTTCTTCTCGATCTGTATTTGCTAAGCAAACATCGATGACATGTGCTCCATGCCGAACTTGTCTGCGACCTACTTCAGCCCCCTCTTCAAACTTTTCCTGGGTGATCAAATCTTTAAATAATTTGCTCCCAATGACATTGGTTCTCTCGCCAACAATTAAGGGCCTATTTTCCAATAAATCAAGATTTTCCATACCGGACACGGCGGCTCTTGTTTGAACAATAGGTTGTCTGGGATTAAAATTCTTGGCCATCTGAGCAATGGCTCGAACATGTTCGGGTGTTGTGCCACAACAACCACCCAAAATATTGAGCCACAGTTTTTCACAGAAAATACTCAGCTTTTCAGCGAGCCCTTGGGGGGACTCATGATAATTGCCTTCTTCATCAGGAAGACCGGCATTAGGCATGCACAATACAAAGGTATTGGAAATTTTTGATAATGCTTGAATGTGATCTCGCATCGCATCAGGACCGGTGGCACAATTGATGCCAATACCCATCAATGCAGCATGCTCTAAACTGGTCACCAGAGCTTCTATCGATTGCCCTGCCAACATGGTCCCCATGGGCTCAATCGTTCCCGAAACAATAATAGGAATATCATCCTTTGAAATTCCCAATTTGAGTAATGTCTTCGAAATTCCTAAGAGGCCGGCTTTAATGTTCAGTGTGTCTTGACCGGTTTCCAGTAAAAGTAGATCAACGCCGCCCTCGATCAACCCTTGCGCCTGTTCTGCGTAGAAATCAGCCAATGCCTCAAACGTGACTCCACCCGTGATACAGATTGATTTGGTGGTTGGTCCCATTGAGCCGGCCACATATTTACCAAAAGTATCTGCTGCCCGCCTGGCGACTCGCGCCGCTTCCCGGTTGATTTCAAGTGTCTTTGTTTCGAGTCCATACTCTTGTAAAACCAAGCTGGTGGCGCCAAAAGTATTCGTCTCGATGAAGTCTGCTCCGGCCTCCAGATAAGAACGGTGAATTTCTTCAATTATCTTTGGTCTTGTTAGGTTTAAGTTTTCGTTACAACCTTCAAGAGTCTCGCCCCCGAAATCATCAGCACTCAAATTTCTGACTTGGATTTGGGTCCCCATAGCGCCATCAAAGACACACAGGCGATCTTGCAAGAGCTCTTTGAGGTGATGAGTCTTCATACTAAAAAAGTCTCCTCATCAGCGAACAAAACAAGTCCGTATTCTTCATGAGATAGAAGTGCAAATGCCGGTGATTATTTTCGATGAGATTCAAACACTGCTGGTAAGTCCAATCAAGGCCCACTTCTGATGCTTCTAAAGGTGTTTTTGCATCCATCATCTGATTGACCAACTGGCTCGGAAAATCAACATGAAAGAACTTGGAGAGTTTAACCAGCTGTTTTGATGAACTGACAATCTTAGTTGCAGGTATGATTGGAATGTGAACTTGATCGGCAATCAGTTGTTCAAAGTTAAAAAATGGACTATTATCGAAAAACATCTGAGTGACAGCGTAATCGGCCCCTCTATTTTGTTTTGCGACAAAATATTCCACATCCCATTCTAGATTTGGCGCTTCAAAGTGTTTTTCAGGATAGCAAGCAACTCCAATTTCAAAATCTGTTGGCTGACCTTCTGTGCTTAAATATTTACCCTGATTTATGTGTTGGATTTGGTCAATCAAATCAACCGCATGATTATGATAAGTTTTATCTGCCCGTTTTTCTTTAGGTGACCCATCGCCTCGAAGTGCCATAATATTTTGGATGCCTAAAAAACCCAAATCAATCAAAGCATCTTCTGTTTCTTCACAGCTAAACCCATGACACAATAAATGGGGCACCATTGGGATGTTAAATTTATGCTCAAGGGCAGCGCATATGGCGATAGTGCCCGGAGATTTTCTAAAAATTCTTTTTTTATAGTGATTGGTTTGGGTTGGTATCCACTCGACTCCAGAGGCATGACTGGTCACATCGATCCATAGAGGGGAAAAAGGTAGGATATCATCCATAATCCTGAACATGGTTTCAATGCTATTGCCTCGGGTTGGAGGCGTAATTTCCACACTGATGGTCAGATTGTCTGGTTTTTTTGCACGAAGTAAATCCGTTACAGTCATGGTCTTTTGTCTTTAACATGCCTCAGGAAGAAAGATGAACATTTGATTCTTTAGATTCTACAAAGACTCAAGTGTTCAAAAAGGACTCCACAATTCGAAAACTGAACGATTTGCTAGAACCTGTACAGCGCCGGCAGGCTTTGTTTATATTGTTTCTGACACTGGTGGCCATGGTACTTGAGACCCTTGGAGTTGGGTTGGTAATTCCAGTCTTGGCTTTGGTCAATGAGCCTGATATTGCAGTGAACTACCCATTTTTGAATCCGATTTTGGAAACTTTGGATCACCCGAGCCGGTTTTGGATGATTGCGGGTGCCATGTTGGGACTGGTCTTATTTTATACTATTAAATCCATGTTTTTGTTTTACCTGGCTTGGGAGCAGCCTAAGTTTGCCTTTGGAGTCGGTGCAAAACTGTCTCAGTTATTATTTCGAGGTTATTTGCATCAACCTTATACTTTTCATCTGCAACGCAACTCAGCGCAGCTGATAAACAATGCCATGCATGAAGTGGGTGTGCTGGCACAGAATGGCTTGATTGCCAGCATGGGTTTACTTACAGAAAGCTGTGTATTGGTAGGTATTGTGGTGCTGATGCTGTGGGTGGAGCCTACAGGGACTTTGGTGGTAAGTATTTTGCTTGGCCTGGCCATTTGGGTTTATCAGCAACAAACTCATTCGCGTATTTTGCGTTGGGGAGAGTCACGTCAACACCATGAGGGCATGCGTATTCAGTGTCTCCAGCAGGGTCTTGGAGGTGCCAAAGATGTTAAATTGCTTGGACGTGAGCAGGATTTTTTTGATCAGTATGCGTATCACAATGCCAAGACAGCTAGGGCCCAGAGATTACAAAATGTAATTAGTAATCTACCTCGTCTGTGGCTCGAGTGGTTTACAGTAATTGCTATGGCGGCTTTGGTCTTGAGTATGCTGGTGCAAGGTAAACCGACTTCAGCTCTGGTCCCAATTTTAGGTTTATTTGCCGCTGCTACTTTTAGACTGATGCCTTCTGTTAATCGTACATTGACTCATGCTCAAAATCTGCGTTATGCACTGCCAGTTATTCATCATGTGCATGCGGAAGTGGCTTTGTTTAAGAACACGCCAGAGATTTTGCCAAGCGACAAGCAGATGCCTTTTAAGAGTGAAATCGAGATTCGAAATCTAGATTATGCCTACCCAAAGGCATTCTCTTTCGCTTTGAAAAATATCAGTTTGAGCATCCCCAAAGGGAGCTCGGTGGGTTTTATCGGGAGCAGTGGAGCGGGGAAGAGCACGTTCATCGATGTGATTTTGGGTTTACTGACTCCTGCCAGAGGGCAGATTTTAGTGGATGGCCAAGATATTCAAAGTGACTTAAGGAGCTGGCAAAATCTGACTGGTTACGTACCTCAGAGTATTTATCTGACTGATGATACATTGCGACGCAATGTGGCTTTTGGTCTTGCTAATGAACAAATTAACGAAGAAGCTGTACAGCGATCAATTCGAGCAGCCCAACTAGATCGATTTGTGGCGGATCTGCCTCAGGGCTTAGATACTCTTGTGGGTGAGCGAGGGATTCGGCTCTCAGGCGGCCAACGTCAGCGGATTGGGATTGCCCGCGCTTTGTATCATGATCCCAGTGTATTGGTATTAGACGAGGCAACCAGCTCTCTGGACACAGAAACAGAACAAGGAGTGATGGAAGCGGTGAAGGCCCTACAGGGTGATAAAACAATTTTAATTGTAGCCCATCGCTTAAGCACAGTTGCCCATTGTAAGTGTTTGTATCGTTTGGAATGTGGGGAATTAGTTAGGGAGCAGAGCATCATCCCGAGCTCCAGCGTTGTTATCCCGGGTTTGACTGTACAGAACGCTTTTTAAACCCGTTGCGCCTAATCAACAGGCTTTAGGCTATGTGACTGAAGTGGGCGGAGCCTGTCAGCGGTGACAAAAGCGCAAAAAATGCTTCAAGAAAAGGCGTTTGAATTTCCTAGAGGCTCTGTTACATAACACTCAGGTGATTTGGTGAATAATGAAATTTAAGTTTATTGCTAATGCATGTGGCATATTTGAGTCTGCTTCAGGAAAAAAAATATTATGTGATCCGTGGATTAAAGATGGGATATTTGAAGGGTCATGGTGTCACTTCCATCCATTAGAGACTACTCTACAGGATATCCAAGATGTCGATGCAATCTATGTAAGTCATTTACACCCTGATCACTTTGATGAGAGGTACTTTGGATTTGATAAAAATATCCCAATTATTGTATTAGAGGATAAATATCAATTTTTAATTAAAAAATTAGCAAAACTTGGCTATGATAACTTAATTCGCATTGCTGATGACCAAACAACAACTTTATTTGATTTTAAGCTAACACTATTTCAACCTTTTGTGGCACACAACTTTCATGGTGATGATGCTAAAATTGGCAATATTATTGATTCTGCATTAATTGTTGAGAACAATGGGGTGATTGCTTTCAATGCCAATGATAATACACCTACCCCAGCAGCCTCTGAAATGATACGCCAGCGCTTTGGTCATGTTGACTTGGCAATGCTTAATTATAATGCTGCAGGCCCCTATCCAGCATGTTTTGCAAATCTCACCGATAGTGAAAAACGTAGTGAACACAAAAGAATTCTGCAGCGAAATTTTGACTACATGTTGGAAAACATCAAAAAATTAAAGCCAAAGTATGTCTTACCATTTGCAGGCGCGTATGTGTTAGGAGGAAAACAATCTTATAAAAATCCATATCTAGGTACCGCGACATGGGATGCCTGCGCAAATTATCTGGTCAATAATCTCAATGATGATGCTATTAAAGTCATCACATTAAGAGAAAATGATGTCTTTGATATTAATTCTGGTACAAGTAACCGGCCTTATGTCACTATTGATGTTGATAAAATGAATCAATATATTAAGTCTGATCTGGCGCAACTAAAATATGATTACGAGTTAGATGATCAACCAGACCTGGATACTTTGAAAGCAGACATGACTCTAGCTACTCAACGCATGTTTACTAGGGTAAATAAAATTGGTATTGAACCAGACATGTCTGTCCATATAAGAGTTGGTACAGAGATGATAACAATTTGTGACCCTCCGCAAAATAAAGGAAAATTAGATATTGAGCTTGACTTGAGATTATTGCGGCGGGTTTTTGATAGAAAAGCAAATTGGAATAATGCTGAAATAGGCTGCCATATTGAATTTAACAGACGGCCGAATCATTATTCGCCAGATATGCATATGATGCTACAGTTTCTCCATTTGTAGCACTTAACGAATTCTGCCCAATCATGAGAAGATTAGCTAATTAATTGTTTTTCGAACTCTTCAGACATCTTCTCTTGTAAGTGTTTGTATCGTTTGGAATGTGGGGAATTAGTTAGGGAGCAGAGCATCATCCCGAGCTCCAGCGTTGTTATCCCGGGTTTGACTGTACAGAACGCTTTTTAA
>JAESQZ010000213.1 GCA_016764955.1 Deltaproteobacteria bacterium
ATTTGTGTAAATGGCGTTTGAACGGATTTTGGAAACAGCGCAAAACCTGTTCAAACGCCCCCTGTACCCCCGTGAACAGCTACTGCCACCAAATCCATCGCTTCCATCTGTAAGAACAGCTCCTGTCACAAACCAGGCACCTCCACCACCACTTTTGAAGGTACACGTCCCACTTCCCAAAGGACACTTAGGAAGCCCTTTATCAAGGGGAAATTTTCTAGCTAGTCGCTACTACAAAAAAAGCGTCGGGTAACGGAGAAGTGGATTTCAGTATTTCTTGCAAATTGACCATGGGTATGGGATAATACCGTAAGGAGGTATTACGGTATGGTGTCGCAAAAAGCCAGTGTTTCAAAATTAACGGAAAAGGGTCAGGCTACGATTCCGGCTGAAATTAGGCGGAAGTTAGGCCTTTTGCCTGGGGATACGGTTGGCTTTGAGCTTGAAGGTGAAAAGGTGGTTTTGAGGCGAATTCAGCCATTTGACTATGCTTATCACAAAGCGTTATCCACGACCTTATCTGAGTGGGATGATGCTGAAGATGATGAGGGTTATCGTGATTTATAAGCCATTTTCAGTGGTGAAGGTGCCGTTTCCGTTTACAGACCAAAAGGAAGTGAAAAAACGCCCTGCCTTGGTTTTGAGCTCTGCCAAATTTCAACAAAAGAATGGCCATGTAACTTTGGCTATGATCACCACTGCTAAAAAATCCTCATGGTGGGGAGATTGTAGCATTCAGGATCTTGCTTCGACTGGGCTTAAAGTACCAAGTATTGTGAGGCAGAAAATATTCACACTCGATTGTGGTTTGATTCTTGGAAAGCTTGGTGCATTGAGTGCTCAAGATGAACGTGACGTTATAAAAGTGTTTAGATTAACTGGTGTGATCGCTTTGGACTAACCCACCACAGTCTGTAACGCCTGATAGCCAGCTTGCTTAAACACAGCAGCAAGCCTGTTGGGCTCATGGGTAAGTGCGATGATGCTGCCACCGCCGCCGGCGCCAGTGAGCTTGGCGCCTAGTGCGCCGTTGTCGATAGCTAGTTTACAAAGTGAGTCTAGCTCTGGGGTTGAAACGCCAAGCGCACCAAGCAGCTTATGATTTTCGGTCATCAAAGTGGCAACAGACTTAATATCGCCTGTTTGAATAGCTTCTCGCATGTTGTGCGTGATATCAGCGATGGCTTCTAGTGTGTGTTTGGTTGCTTGAGGATTATTTTCATAGCGGGCACGAACGGCTTGTACAGCTTTCAAAGTGCCTGCATGTGGGCCAGTGATAGCGATGACGATATTAAATGGTTTAGGGCATTGGATGTGTTTAGCTTTGTTTTCTTGGAACCAAATCAAAGATTCTTCGGCAATCACGGTGTGATCAATGCCAGATGGGTTGCCATGAAAGATTTTTTCGATCTCTAAAGCCATATCAGTGACTTCTTGGGTGTTTTTTTGCTCGCCAAACAAATCAAGTGCCGATCGAATCAGCGCGACAGAAAGCGCTGCAGAACTGCCGAGGCCACAGCCGCCAGGGATTTGGCTGGTAATCTTAAATTGAACTTTGCTGATACGCTCGCCGAGTAAACTTTGGAGCTTTGGGGAGAGTTGCTCGAGCAATTGTTCTGCGTCGCCTCGGGCATTGAGGTGGTGATTCTCAAACTCAAAGCCGGGTGTGTTGGTATAGCTTGCTTCAACTCGAACAGATTGGCCAATTACAGAAGCAATGGCTGGGTAGCCGTAAACAACTGCATGCTCGCCTGCAAGGATAACTTTACCAAATGCCTTTGCCACTACCTGCTCTTTCGACCATGTAAGGCCATGTGGCCTTGCTGAATTCCTTCTGCCGCCAATGCACGCATGGCAGCTAAATTTTGCGCCAAACCAACGGCTGCCATTAAGCCAGCCAAAGCTTGAGCGCTTGATCCAAAATCGCCCAATAACTTGTGACATGCTTTCACCCGAGGGTGCGTTTGCGTAATGCCACCGACGACGCCTAAAGCAAGCGGTAGCGCAATACGGGCTTTCAAGCAAGCATTCTTGTTATCAAGTTCAAAGTGGGTAAGTGGCCCATAGCCACCCGGTTGCTGACTTGCATAAGCATGCGCGCCTGCCTCAATCGCGCGCCAATCGTTACCTGTTGCAATCGCAACAGCATCGATGCCATTCATGATGCCTTTATTATGAGTGGCTGCTCGATAGGGGCTTAGGCAAGCAAGCTCATAGCCATTGACAATACGCTGAGCAATTTCACGGCCATGATCTTTGGTTGGGTTAGGGTCAAGACTGGCGTAGGGAATCTCACACCACGCTCTAGCAAGGCGCTGGTCGCTTAAGTTAGATAGAATTTTAAAGCCAGTTTGCGCGCCAGTGAGCAATTCTATTTGAGGCGCCAAGCTTTCCATGAGCGTGTTGATTAAGTTAGCGCCCATGGCGTCTCGGCAGTCGACAAAAACTTCGACGACGGCCATTTTGGCATTAAGAGGTTTAAATATAATCTCTTTGCAGCCGCCGCCACGCTTGACTAAACTGGCTAGCACCTGGTTGGCTTGAATAACTAGCTCATCATGATGCTTGTTGATTATTGACTGAACGGCGTCCCAGTCGGTTGAGTCTAAAAGTTGGATCTGGCCCATCATGATAGGCTCGTCGACTTTAGTTCGAAACCCACCAAGCTTGGAGGCCTGCTTGGCCATGAAACTGGCTGCAGCGATAACAGATGGCTCTTCGATGGCCATAGGCACCCAAACTGGTTTTTGATTAATTACAAAGTGACAGGCAATTCCCAATGGTAGTTCTAAAGTGGAAACCAAATTTTCAACCATTTGGTCTGCTGTTTCGAGACTTAAATTATCTTCAAATGAGACGCCCAATCGAGCCACTCGTTCTGTGATGGGTAGGGCATAGAAGCGAGAGAAATCAGGCATGATAATTGGGAGGTGATTGGATGACGCTAATGCCGTGGACGTGGCTTTCTTTAAGGCCCGCACTTGTAATACGGACGAATTCGGCGTTTTCACGAAGTTCGCTTAAGTTGTTGGCGCCCAAGTAGCCCATGCCAGAGCGTAAGCCGCCGATGAGTTGATACAAAATAGAATCAACTGGCCCACGATAGGGAGTTAAGCCTTCGACACCTTCGGGGACGAGCTTCTTCTTTTCGCGCACATTGCCTTGGGCATAACGCTCCTTGCCACCTAAAGCCATTGCTGTGAGGCTGCCCATGCCGCGGTATTGCTTCCAGAGTTTGCTATCGTGTTCGATTCTGTCGCCAGGTGCTTCTTCACAGCCAGCTAATAAAGAGCCGAGCATGACGGCATCTGCACCGGCTGCCAAGGCTTTGACAATGTCGCCAGAGTAGCTGATTCCACCGTCAGCAATCAGAGATACGCCGGCAGGGCGGGTGACCTGAGCGACATCCAAAATGGCCGAAAGTTGTGGGACACCAACGCCAGTCACGATACGAGTTGTGCAAATAGAGCCTGGCCCGACGCCTACTTTGACGGCGTCAACGCCTGCTTCAATTAAGCCTCTCGCTGCTTTAGCGGTCGCAATATTACCTGCTGTGAGTGTGATATTTGGAAACCAAGATTTAATTTGTTTGCAGGCTTCCAAAACGCCTCGTGAGTGGCCATGAGCTGTGTCTACGACCAGCATGGATACGCCAGCTTCGATAAGAGCCCGGCAGCGTTCTTCGAGTTCTGGCCCTGGGCCTACGGCTGCTGCAACAGGCGTGCCTGCTTGCTTAACTTCTGAGGCTTGAATTTTTGGAGCTAGGTTTTTGTGCACAACCCCAAGGCCACCTGCTTTGGCCATGGCCCCGGCCATGTCACTTTCGGTGACGGTGTCCATCGCGGCTGAGAGTATTGGGATTTGAAGCTCAAGCTTTCCAAGGCGCGTGCTCGTGCTGACATCAGAGGGTAAGACCTCTGAGTAAGCGGGCTGTAGCAATACATCTTGAAAAGTAAGGGCTTCGCGAAGCATTATTTAGCTGGCTTATCAGCTTCAACTACTTTAAAAAGCTCTTCTTTGTTAACCGTTGTACCGTGGTTGGCCATTGCAGCTTTTCGCTTGCTGCCAGCCTTTTTGCGTTTACGCTCACGAATATTCCAAGTTTGCTGTGTAGGAGATACCATAAAGGCCCTATAGCACAATGTTAGTTTTATGCTAGGACCCGTACTTATGAAAATTCATGAGTATCAAGCAAAACAGCTCTTAAGCTCATATGGTGTTCCTGTGCCTCAAGGAGAACTATGCTCTAACTTGGCTCAAGTTGGTGGGGCGGCTGATAATTTGGGCTATCCATGCGTGGTAAAGGCCCAGGTTCATGCAGGTGGGCGTGGCAAAGGGGGCGGGATTAAGCTGGTTAAGTCCCGTAAGGATGCCGAGTCAGCTGCAGAAAGCTTGCTTGGCCAAAAGCTTATTACCCCCCAAACTGGCTCAGAAGGCCAAATCATCAACTCCGTTTGGGTAGAAGCGGGTAGCCAGATTGCCAAAGAATATTATGTAGGCTTGGTACTCGATCGGGCAAAATCACAAATTTGCATGATGGCCTCCAAAGAAGGCGGCATGGAAATTGAAGAAGTTGCCGCCAAAAACCCTGAAA
>JAESQZ010000214.1 GCA_016764955.1 Deltaproteobacteria bacterium
AACCGAGGCGAATTCGTCTCTGCGGAGTTTAAGCGTGTGGGTAAAGGTGGGAAGGAAGTGTGGATACAAGCTTCCTACAACCCCATTTTCGATTTGAATAACAAGCCTTTTAAAGTGGTTAAGTTTGCCACAGAGATAACGGAACAAAAACTCCGCAATGCCGACTATGCGGGGCAACTTCAAGCCATTCGGAAAGCTCAAGCTGTCATTGAGCTTAATATGGATGGCACGGTAATTGAAGCCAACGATAACTTCTTAACCACGCTTGGCTACACAATGGAGGAAATAAAAGGCCGGCACCATTCCATGTTTGTAGATGACCAATACAGAGAAAGTACTGCCTATAAAGCCTTCTGGGAAAAACTCCGCCGTGGCGAATATGTATCGGGTGAGTTTAAACGCATGGGCAAAAATGCCAAGGAAATTTGGATTCAAGCCTCTTATAATCCCATCTTTGATTTAAGCGGAAAAGTTATCAAGGTAGTGAAATTTGCCACCGATATAACGGCCCAAAAACTGCAAAATGCCGATTATTCAGGGCAGATAGCTGCCATCAGCAAGGCGCAAGCTGTGATTGAATTCGATATGGATGGCACCATCATTAATGCCAACCAAAACTTCTTAGATACCTTGGGGTATTCGCTCAAAGAAATAGAAGGCAAGCATCACAGTTTATTTGTGGAATCGGGCTATGGAAATAGCAGCGAATACAAAGAGTTTTGGGAAAAACTAAACCGAGGCGAATTCGTCTCTGCGGAGTTTAAGCGTGTGGGTAAAGGTGGGAAGGAAGTGTGGATACAAGCTTCCTACAACCCCATTTTCGATTTGAATAACAAGCCTTTTAAAGTGGTGAAGTTTGCCACCGAGGTGACGGCCCAAAAACTTCAAAATGCTGATTATTCAGGACAGATGGCCGCTATCAGCAAGGCCCAGGCTGTGATTGAATTCAATATGGATGGCACAATCATTCATGCCAACCAAAACTTCTTGGATGCTGTGGGGTACACGCTCGATGAAATCAAGGGCAAACATCATCGAATGTTTGTGGAGCCTGCCTTAGCGCAATCATCCGAGTACCGTGCTTTTTGGGAAAAGCTTAACCAAGGAGAATTTGAAGCAGCGGAGTTTAAACGCATTGGTAAAAATGGAAAGGAAGTGTGGATACAAGCTTCCTACAACCCCATTTTTGACTTGAATAACAAGCCTTTTAAAGTCGTTAAATACGCGTCGGATATCACAGCCCAAAAGGTTGAGCTCCAAAAAAGCCAAGAAGAGATGTCAAAAGCCAATGAGAACTTGGATAAACAAAATAAAATCCGAGAGGCGGTTCAAAAACTTTCCAATGCGGTACGCGGTGAGCAGACATCAGCCGAACTTAGCAATAATGTCCTTTGCAAAATAGCCGAAGGAATTAACATTCAAGTAGGCGCATTTTATGAGTTTATGGATGACAAATTGCGCATGTTAGGGAGCTACGCTTACACAAAACGAAAAAGCCTATCGAACGAATATGGGCTTGGCGAGGGCCTGGTTGGACAATGCGCGCTTGAGCGTAAAACCATTACCATCTCTCAAATTCCCGCTGATTATATCCGGGTATCTTCAGGACTTGGAGAGACCACACCCGGATCGATTATGGTAACGCCTATCATGCTTGAGGGGCGCCTGTTGGGTGTGTTGGAAATTGCCAAAATCGGGACATTTATCGATGATGACATTAGCTTCTTGGAGGAATCCACTGAAAATATTGCCATTGCTTTAAAGTCAGCAGTGGATCGCGAAAAGATGAAGGATTTGTTGGAAGAGACAAAAAACCAAGCTGCCGAAATGCAAGCTCAGCAAGAAGAGCTTCGCAGCACCAACGAGGAAATGCAGGCGCAACAAGACAAGCTTCAAGTATCCAATGGCGATTTGGAACAAAAAGCCAAAGATCTGAGAGAATCGCAGGCCAACATTCAAAAACAAAATGAAGCACTTGAGTCTCAGAAAAAACTATTGGTTGATCAAAAGCAGGCCATTGAGCTTAAAAACACTGAAGTTGAAAAATCCCGTTTGGCGATTGAACAAAAAGCCGAGGAACTTGAAGTAGCAAGCAAGTATAAATCTGAGTTTTTGGCCAATATGTCTCATGAACTAAGAACGCCTTTGAACAGCCTTTTGATTTTAGCGGAGTCCTTGGCAGATAATGACGATGGTAATTTGACAGTAGAACAGGTAGAGGCTGCTCAAATCATCCACAGTGGTGGCAAAGACTTGCTGAATCTCATCAACGATATTTTGGATCTATCAAAAGTAGAAGCTGGCAAGTTAGAGTTGGTTATCGAGGAAGTGAGACTTGATGAACTCTTAAATAACATTCACCGGCAATTTAAGGCGATAGCCTCTAAAAATGGACTTGACTTTAAAATTGAAAATGGTCTTTCGCAAGATCTCGCGCTGAAAACCGATTCAAAACGCTTGGAGCAGATCCTCAAGAATTTTCTATCCAACGCCTTTAAGTTCACTGAGAAAGGTGGCGTGACAATATGCATTAATAAGCCTGATGATCAGGTCATATTCAGAAATGCAAACCTGGATTCGAAAAAATGCATTGCATTGGCTGTTGAAGATACGGGCATTGGAATTCCAAAAAACAAGCAGATGGCGATCTTTGAGGCCTTTCAGCAAGCCGATGGTTCCACCAGTCGTCAATATGGTGGTACCGGACTTGGGCTTTCTATTTCTAGAGAGATTGCAAAACTTCTCGGTTGTGAAATTCAGCTTGTAAGTGAGGAGGGCAAAGGAAGTTCGTTTATCCTCTTTATCCCGTATTCTGGCGCATCTATCAGTCAGGGTAATGGTGAGATAAAACGACTCCTAAAAAAAAAAGTCTTTCAGGAGAACCCATATATCAGCAGCGTAGCATCGACGCGTCAAGTCCTAGTTGTTGAGGATAACCCCGTGACTCTAAAGGCTATTGAGAAGGTGATTAAAACGGAGGATATTCAACTAACTCATACGGTGAATGCGACGGAGGCCATTAAGGCCCTGACGACTCAATCTTTTGATGCCATGATATTGGATCTTGGATTGCCCGATATGAATGGTATGGCCCTCCTTAAAAAAGTATCAGAGCTATCAGTTGAGCTGCCCCCGGTGGTGGTTTACACCGCCCGGGACATGACAAGAAGTGAATACAACAGTCTCAATGCCTACACGGAGAGTTTTGTGCTGAAGGGCGCTAACTCTTCCGAGCGTCTGAAAGATGAGTTGCAGTCGTGTTTCAATAATCCAAAGAAGATGCCTCTTGCTCCTCCACGAGAAGCAATCAAACTTGGGAAAGGGCCCTCAAAGAAAAGCTCTGGAAACGCAGCCCCAGGAGCGCTTAAAGGAAAAATGGTTCTTCTGGTAGACGATGATTTGCGTAATACTTTTGCGCTTTCAGGCGCTTTGCGTAAAAAGGGACTCAAAGTTGTGATGGCGGATAATGGGAAATTAGCGCTTGAAAAGCTACAAAGCGAGCCCGATATTGAATTGGTCATTATGGATATTATGATGCCCGTTATGGATGGCTACGAAGCCATGACAGCGATACGACAACAGGAAAAATACGCAAACTTACCCATGATTGCGCTGACGGCCAAAGTCTTGCCAGAGGATAGGAAAAGGGCCTTTGATTCAGGCGCAAGTGACTTTTTAACAAAACCTGTAGAGGTGCCTGCTTTGGTAAATGTCATTTCTAATTGGCTGGCTGAACCAGGAGAGAAGACGCAAGAAATTTATGCTTGAAGCAGTCGTTATTTCTGAAAAAGATATAGAGAAATTGTCTGAACGTATCTACGAAACCCACGGTTATGATTTTCGTGGATACGCGCAGGCCTCTTATAAAAGACGTATCCATAACGTGCATTTCAAATTAAAGTGCAAAAACATTCAGGAACTCTCAGATAAAATTTTGAATGGTAGGAATTTATTCGATTCATTTTTGGCTGCTCTCTCTGTACCCGTGACAGATATGTTTAGAGACCCCATCTTCTTTCGGGGGCTGAAGACGCATGTGTTGCCGCATTTGAAAAGTTATCCATTTTTTAAGATTTGGCATGCGGGGTGCGCCACCGGGGAAGAGGTGTATTCCCTGGCCATCTTTTTACAAGAGGCAGGACTTCTTCAAAGAGCCATGATTTATGCCACGGATTTTAACCCCAATGCGTTGAGTCGGGCCAAGTCAGGAGTAATCCACAAAAAAGATTTTAATAAGTCTCAGATCAATTACAAGCTCGCGGGCGGTATGAAAGATTTATCACACTACGGGGCTTTCAAAAATGGGGACTTTGTTTTTGAAGAGCAATTGAGAGAAAAAATGACCTTTGCTTCACACAATTTGGTTCAAGATGGGAGTTTTGGTGTGATGAATCTCATTTTGTGCCGCAACACGCTGATTTACTTTGGCAAAAGAGTACAGATGAGGGTGTTGAGACTTTTTAATGACTCTCTCGTGCACCGGGGCATTTTTTGTTTGGGTTTCAAAGAAAGTTTGGATTGTATCGATGAAGAGCAGCACTTCGAGACTTGGCTCCTAAACGAAAAAATATATAAAAAACGTATCCGAGTAAAAATATGAACATCAAAGCCATTGTTATTGGCGCTTCTGCCGGCGGTATCTCCGCAATCAAAATAATTCTAGGCCGCCTTTCAGCTGATTTTCCTTGGCCGATTTTCTACATACAGCATTTGGGGGCGGATCAAGATGCAAAGATTATTACGAGCATGTTGACGAAACAAATCAGTCTTCAAGTCAAAGAGGCAGAAGAAGGCGAATCGATTTTGCCACATAAAGTCTACTTAGCGCCAGCGAATAAACATATGCTGGTTCGAAAAAGCAATAGGATTGAGCTTAGTATTACTGATAAAGTAAAGTTTTTCAGGCCATCCATTGATGTCACTTTTAAAAGTGCCGCAGCAAAATATAAAGAGAAACTGATAGGTGTCATTTTAACGGGAGCAAATGATGACGGGGCTGATGGTCTCAAAGAAATTAATAAAGTTGGGGGTTATACAGTGGTTCAAGAGCCCTTGACCGCAACGGTCGACTGCATGCCCAAAAGTGCGATTAAAAAATGCAGCGTAAATCGAATTTTGACGCCTTATGGCATTGGAATGTTCTTGAAACGTCTTGCTGAAAAGCAATTAAAAGGAGCTATCGATGGATGATAAAACAAAAGTTCTGATCGTGGATGATCGAGTCGAAAATCTTTTTGCTCTCAATATTTTGCTCAAGCCTCTTGGAATCCAAGGGATCAAGGCCAAATCGGGTGAGGAAGCACTGCAAAAACTCGAAGCGCATAAGGTCAAGGCAATTTTGCTTGATGTGAACATGCCTGGGATGAATGGTTACGAAACAGCCGATGCGATTCGTCAAAATAGTGACTGGGCACAATTACCCATTTTTTTTGTGTCTGCCATGGATGAAGGTTCTGGGACCTACGAAGCGCAAAGCGAGCATGGAAATATCGAATATCTTTATAAACCCATAGACAAAGTAAAATTAGAAGACGCTCTGAGCGACTGTATTTAGGAACCATTTTGGAAAAAGTAGAGCGTTCAAAAATACTGGTCGTTGATGATATCCCCGCCAACTTGGTGGGCATGCAGACTATTTTGAAAGCTCTGGATGTTGAAATAGTGAAGGCTAATTCGGGACCTGAGGCTCTATCGCTATTACTGCGTCATCAATTTGCAATGGTTTTACTCGATGTCCAAATGCCGGGCATGAATGGATTTGAGACTGCAGAGCTGATGCATCAGGTCGATGAGTGTCAAAGTTTACCCATCATATTTGTAACAGCAATCGACAAAGACGAGCACTACGTGACGCGTGGTTATAAAACCGGTGCTGTAGACTACATTTCAAAACCCATAGATCCCATGCGCCTTCGGGCAAAAGTGACCATTTTCTTGGAGTTGGATCAGCAAAAGAAAAAGTTGTCTGGTTTGCTTTCTAAAAAAGAAGAATTGCTACATGTGGTCAAGCAGCAAAATGCTCAAATCGTTGAGCAACAAGAGCTTCAACAAGACGCGCTGGTTAAGAAGATCGAGATGCAAGACAAGCAGAATAAAGCTCTAAAGGTACAGCGCAAATTAATGGTTATCGCTGGAATTTTGGGTGTATTTAGCCTGGGTTTTATCGCCTATAATTTCAAGGTTTCTGCGGATAATCTGACACTCAGTGATAAGAACGTTAAAATCACCCAACTTAAAGACTCCTACAAACGATTCATTCCCCACGAAATGCTTGGGTTGCTGGAGCGTGAAGACATTGAGGACGTCGAATTGGGCGATCAAATCTTGCGAGCGATGTCCGTCATGTTTTTTGATGTCGTGGATTTTAGTACCATCACTGAGAGGCTCTCACCCAAAGAGACGATATCACTCATTAACCAGGTGTTGTCTGCCGTTCAGCCTGAAATTAGAAAACATGGTGGGATTGTGAATAAATACTTGGGTGATGGTGCCATGGTTATTTTTCCAAACTCAGAGGATGACGCTGTGCGTGCTGGTCTTGGCATGGTGCAAGCGATGCAGAAGATAAACGAAGAGCGCAGTAAAAATAACCTCGTTCCACTGAAGCTTGGCATTGGTATTTCGAGCGGCCCTGTCATGGTGGGGACAGTGGGTGAAAAAGATCGAATGGAGTACACGGTTTATGGCACCACTGTGAATCTTGCATCTAGAATCGAAGGGCTTACAAGAAAGTACGGTGCCTATCTTTTGATTAACGAAGACGTATATTCACGCCTTACTTTAAAAACACGCGACAATATGCGTTTGGTTGATCGTGTGCAAGTGAAGGGGCAGCAAAATCCAGCAACGCTTTATGAGGCTTTTGGTGAAGAAGCTCCGGAAAAATTGAAACTTTTGAATGACACGAAAAGTGATTATGAAAAAGCGATCGTACACTATCAAAGCGGTCGAATCAAAGAAGCTCGGGCGCTGTTTGATAAGGTATTAAAGACGAATGAAACGGATGCCGTCGCCAAATTTCATGTGGCTAAAATTGATAAACTGCTGGCATCAAATAGCTCTACGAATTGGTCGTCAATTCATGTCTTTGACACGAAATAAAGCCAAAATATCTCGCACAGTTGAGTGAAGCAGACCCTACTTGCTAGAGCTCTCTGATATGCAGGGCAAGACTAAATTCGAAAGTTTTTAATTTGCTTGAGCGATTCGCTGGTTGTGAATCTAGGTTCAAAAAAATTATTCTCGAACCAGCTATAAGTCGATAACCCAGCCGGCAATAGCTTTGGGCTGGCGATGGCGGCTAACATGACAAGCCAGCTTAGGCCTAAGCTGCTTTCGAAGCATGAGCAAATAGCGATGTCTAGGTTTTGCTCGTTGGCCAAATCGATCCAATAAAAAATCGTTTTGAGGTCAGGCATCATGAAGGGTTTTAGGGCGAGGGTGGTGATGCCCTCTGGGAGTCGGGGTCTAGTGCTGGATCCCGGGTCAAGCCCGGGATGACAATGGTAGGTAGTGCTTAATGATTCATCTAAAGCCACAGGGATTCCAGTTGCTTGAACAAATTCTGGGATTTGCGATGGGTCTTTGAGCGGCTCTTCAAAATAGGCGATATTTAAGTGCACAACGCGTTTGCCGAAATTAATCGCTCCTGTGAGAGATAATTTTTGATTGGCGTCTAGCCTAATAGGCATATCAGGGCCAACAGATTTTCGGATTTCTGTGAGATATTCGGCTTCTTGGGGCCAATTATTTGTGATTTTGAATTTGAGGGCGGCTGGTTTATTGTCATGCCAGCGGAGGCTGGCATCCAGAATAGGTCCAGGCGTAGGATTGGATGCCAGCCTCC
>JAESQZ010000215.1 GCA_016764955.1 Deltaproteobacteria bacterium
GAGTTTATGAGACTGCTTCTATTTAATGTTAGTCTTAAATCATGCTGAAATATTTACTTGTACTTATCGTTAATCTGGGCTTGCCAACTTCTTTATTTGCTTTCGACCAGTCACATGCTTTGTGGAGCCAAGTGCTCCAAAAATATCGGACTGAACAAGGCTTGGTGCGATATGCTCAGCTTAAAAAAGATGCTAAAGATCCAAAACACCACTTAAATATCTATTTGGCTGATTTGCAAAAGCCGACTCGAAAAGAATATGAGGCTTGGTCAAAGTTTGAAAAGATGGCGTTTTTAATCAACGCTTATAATGCTTTTACTGTGAAATTAATTGTGGATCGATATCCGATTGATTCAATCACAGATATTGGTGGGATGCTTTGGTGGTTTAATAAACGCCCCTGGAGGCTTCGGCTTTTTAAGATGCTCGATGGCAAGCTCAGGCGTTTGGATTCGATTGAAAATAAATATCTGCATAGCAAAGAATTTGCCGATTATCGCATTCATGCAGCGCTTAATTGCGCGTCTATTTCTTGCCCTGTTTTGCGGGCTGATGCCTATGTGGAAGATAAACTAGATAAACAACTTGATGACCAAATGCGTATTTGGATGGCAGATAAAAGCAAAAATCGTTTCGATAAGAAATCAAAAACTTTGTATGTCTCGAAGGTATTTGATTGGTATGACGATGATTTCGACGATTGGGGCGGTGGAATTCGAAAAGTTGTTAAAAAATATGCTCCCAAGGGCGCAGGTTCCGCTTGGATTTTAAAAGCGAAAATTCGGTATCTGGACTACGATTGGAGTCTCAATGGCGTTAAGGAGTGAACTCCTGGGTCATCAGTGATGCAATGCTGGTGGATAAATCAGGTTTTGCTTGACCTGTTGAGTTACAAAGTCAGTAACCGGCATGCGATTGAACTTAGCGCTGGCTAATGCTTTGAGCTGCTCAAAGTAGGTGTTAACAGGCGGGATTTGAAAATTTCCGGAATAATCTAGTGCTAAAAATACAGGTATGACTGAAAAGACAGTGGCGGCTATGCGTAGGGTTTTTCGTTGTTTAAATACTTCAAGTCCACGCCAAGCAAGGGTGTTTGGTTGATGAATTTTGTGCAGGTGCTAGGAGTGCTAGGGTAAGTAAAAGCACAAAAAAAGCAATCCCAGCAGAGGAAAGAGTATTGCCCGGCATTTGTTTTGCCCTCAGAAAGGCTCCCAAGCGCCTTAAAACAAATCTTAGCCAATCGATCTTTGGAGATTTAGGAAGAACATATTTCAGCACGCTTATCAGGCCACACGTTTTCTTCAAAATGGCTGCGCAGCCCTTCATTCAAAGAAACGGTTTTAGCTGGAGAGCTGAACGTCGGAAAATACTGGTGGGTTACCAGCAAAAACAATCTAGGACTCGTTCTATAGCGGCCTATACGGGTTTACTCTTTCTCAGGGTGGCACAAACTCTGTTGGTTGGAACACAGGCCTCAGGCTTGAGTATGTGTTTAACTAAGAAAAACTCTCACTACTATTGCAAAATGTTAGCACACATGCTAACATATGGGTATGAGCAAGAAGCTGGTAGAGCTGGTCTATGAGGGAAGCTCTTATACGATCCGGTTTTACGTAAGAAAGTCTGGGGAGGTGCCTAGTAGGGAATGGTTAGAGTCAATGCCAGAATCAATCCAGAAGAAGTTTGCAGCGCTATTTATGTGGATGGGTGACCATGGGAAAATACTTAACGAGCAAAAGTTCAAACATCTGACTGGAACAAAACAATTATTCGAATTTAAGGCAGACAGTGGCCGTATCTTGTGTTTTTTCTTTAGCGGTAAGCAGATTGTCTTAACAAATGGGTTCCGCAAAAAATCAAACAAGACCCCTAAAAGCGCAATCCTACTGGCTGAAAAGTTGAAATCGGAATTTGAAGGGAGGACTGAGAAATGAAAAGTAAAAAAATTAGTTGGATAGATAAAAAATTGAAGGATTCTCAATTTCGGCAAGATGTTGAAGAAGAATACCGAAAGTTGTCAATCGGAGAACAACTTCTACATCTTCGTCAAGCTGCACATTTGACACAAGCTCAGGTGGCGGAAAAGGTTGGAACCACTGGTTCAGCAATCAGCCGCTATGAAAATGCTTCTTACAGCCGATATGAGCTTAATACGGTTCGGAAAATTGTAGAGGCTTGTGGTGGACATTTGAAATTGATTTTTGATTCCCAGGAAGGTTCTCAACTGGTCTCTTTCTAAGGATTTTCAAATCGAGTAAAGAATTAAAAAAGGCACCGAAGGAGCTGGAATCATGAAATATCACTTCAAAGTAGACAAGGAAGTTGATTTTTAGACTACGCGACAACTATCTTGACACATGCCGCTTCGCGGAAAACTCTCCATATCTGGCTAATTTTCACTTACCTTAATGGCCTATAGGCTGGCACGGTTCGCATTCGATGCTCGATATTTTCTGGCAGTGGTTCTTTGGGGTAGGGGACACCATAGAGTGTGGAGTCTGGATTGTTAAGTCGGGCCCATGTACAGGGTTTTGCAGTCTCACGTTCTTGAATTAAGTACAAGTTATCAAACATGAGGCGCCAAAATTTGTCTTGTTTTTCAATGTGTCGAAGTTTGTGTGTGGCCTCTGGTAAGAATTTTTCCCACTCTGGGAAATTGTCCATATTGCTGGCAATGGTTGCGTAGCAATGCTTGAGAAAGAATTGGGCAAAGTGGGGGAGCTCAACAGACGGAACAACGTCATCATGGGCTTTGAACCGGGATCCAGGCAATGTTGAAAGGTCTTTCTGGATTGCCACCTCATTTTGTTCCTCGTAAAGACGCTGTACCAAATAAACTTTACATCTATTCTGCCGCTTCTTTGTCTCAGCCAAATACCCCTGCTCTTTCAGTTGCTTGAGCGCTCGATAGATACTCCGCCTGGAACAGCCCAATAAATCTGATCGGGTAGACCGGCCCATTACTGAACCGGCCCCACCACAGAACCGTACGTGCGGATTTCCCGCATACGGCTCTTCAAAAAGAAGTGCGTTTACA
>JAESQZ010000216.1 GCA_016764955.1 Deltaproteobacteria bacterium
AGAGAAGGGTAAAGTTCAAATTGTTTGGTGAAATTGCTGATCGTGGCTCATGAGCTCGCTGGATTTTCGGAAGCTATGTAAGGGGCTATAGTGTAAAAGATTCGTCACTTTACCTGTGTAAATGCAAGAATAACCGCGTACTTGGGTGCCAAAGCGGCTTAGGTCATGATGCTCATGGAAGAGCTCGCCCCAGAAGGGGTGGAAGCGGCGCTCGAAAGCATCTTGCATGTCATTCATCTGGTCGTCTAAATAAGCCAAGTATTTCTTGGCTTTTTCCATCTCTTTGCGAAGTTTGGCTGCTTCTGTGTCCTGCTTGGCTGCATCTAAGTAAGCCAACAAAACTCGGTGTTCACCAATGTCACTGTCTAGTTTAAGCCGTTCAGAGTCGATATTGCTCATGTGCTCGAGGTCAGATTTGTATCGAATATAGTGCTCTATTTCTTTGGGTAGCTCTTCAACAATTAGACAAGTGCGCCAGAGGGTTGATTTCTTGCTTCGAACAATATCACCGTAAATATGATCGCCAACGTATAAGATTTCAGAGCCACGTACTTGGGCTATCTTTTCGAAGTCATGGATATTGCCACCTTCAAAAATACGATGCTGTGAGCCAGGCTGCAGCTGTTTGAAGGGCCTTTTTTCAGTGAAAAAGGCAGGTTTTTGACTGGCTGTAATAATGAAATCAAAGTAGCTATGCCAATTATCCAGCAAATAACTCATGACGGTTTCGGTGTAATTTAAATGGCTATTCGTTAGGAGAAAAACTTTTTTGCCGGAAGAGCGTAGTTTATGAAGCATTAGGCCAATATCAGGATGAGATTCAATATAGGTGCTTAGATCTTTACTAATGATGGCTTTGAGAGATCCGTCCGAGTGGATGACATCGATGGAAGAACGAATGTCCTCAAAGAGCTTGCCGTATTTAATAGATGTGTCTTTGGAAAATAAATTAACAAGATCGCAAAAAAGCGATGCTTCCGGTATGGCAAATAGAGAGTCCAAAGATGCGTAATCTTTAGTGATCTTTATTTTTTTGTGTTTATAGATTTTATTAAATTCTTCAGAACTTAAGTGTCTATAGCCATGCATGGCGCGCCAGACATTACCGTGCATGTCCATTTTTAAGAGATGGCCTCGACGTTTATCGAGTACGAGACCGCGGATACTTAAGCTTGAGTCATAGTTTAATTGGTAAAGTGTCGCTGGGTAATTGAGCTTTTTGACCAGATAATCGATGGTTTGCTTGTATTGCAGGTTTTCCATGGACTTCTTGTGGTAGTTGGCCAAGGTGTAGTCCATGTCGAAGCCGACAGCTTTTATTTCGTTTAGATCGAGCGTGCGGTTGGTGTAGATTGTTCGCGTTGGATCGCGCTTAAGACTTTCAGGTGCCTTGCACTTTTTTAGGAGCTCTTCAGAAATAGGTGAAAAATATGAGGACTGGTTCAAATTTGGCTCCAAAACGCAATCTTGTTTTCAATCTCTTGTAACTCCTGCTCTGGGTTAGAGCCTTCAACCACGCCAGCGCCTCCAAATAAATGTAAGAAAGAGTCTTGCATGACTGCAGATCGGATTGCAACTGCAAACTCTGCTTCATCATGTTCAATATAGCCAATTGCGCCTGCGTAGAAGCCGCGGTCAAGTCTCTCGCTGTTACGGATAAATCTCAAGGCCTGGTAGCTTGGAAGCCCACCGATAGCAGCGGTTGGATGTAGTGTAGCGAGTATATTTTTGTCGGTTTGGCCAGTCTTAAGAATCCCGGCTAAGCTGGTTCTAAGGTGCTGCACTTGTGGAAGCTTCACAATTTGCGTTGGGGTTTTTATTCCATAGTCAATGCATAGAGATTTAAGGCAGCTTAGAATATGCTCGATGACAATTTGGTGTTCTAAAATTTCTTTTGGATTTTCGAGAAGCTCTTTTGGGTTTGCTTGGACAGGTTTGGTTCCTGCTTGTGCTTCAGAAAAAATTTTTTTGCCAGAGCGTTTATAAAGTTTCTCTGGGGAGGCTCCTAGAAAGGCAAGATTTGGGTTTGGGGCAAATAGAAAATAATAAGCATTTGGAATGCTGGCTTGCAGGCGTTCTAATAAATCAAGTGCACTAGTTTCTTCGTGAAGCTTGTAGGTGAATTGCTTAGCAAGGACGACTTTTTTAAAAGTGCCAGAGCGGATTTCTTGGAGGACTTGGGTGACTAAGTTGTGCCAGGTTGAATTGTCACCCCGGCCACCGAGCCGGGGTCCAGTTTTGCTCGTGATATTGCTGGATCCCGGGTCATACCCTATAGGGCACGCGAGCCCGGGATGACGATTGAAATCAGACAGATGATGCGTAACCTCCATTTTTTGAGGCACCACAAAACGACTTTGCCCAAAAGGCTCCCAGAGCTTGCTACTTGGCTTTTGATTATCAAAGCGCAACAAACCAAAAGAACCTTCTATGGGGCTTGAACTCTCATGTTTTATGCCAACACCAGCCATAGCGCGAGAACCATCTCGGGCAGCCCAATAAAATTTGGGGTATTCAAGCTGTTTCTTAAGCCACTGAATCAGAGACATAGAGCGTAGCAATACCGAGTGAGAGGGGGTAAGCTTGCATCTTATTCAGAACGCTTGAATCAAATTGTTCAACAGACTGGTTCAGATAACGGTAGGCTTGATAATGCCCTGAGAGTAGTCCTCCCACGACGGGCAGAATATGCCTGAAATAGGCTAGGTAGATAAGCCTAAATATCGGGTGCTTGGGCATTGAAAACTCTAAAATTATAAGTCGGCCACCTGGCTTTACGACACGTCTCATCTCACGAACAGCTTCAGCCTGATTAGGCATATTTCGGAGGCCAAACGCGACTGTTACGGCATCAAAGGACTCGTTTGGGAACTCAAGTTTTAAAGCATCCCCAGTGTCTAGGTGGATTTTATCACAGAGGCCTGCTTCTTTGACTTTTCGCCTGCCGATTTGCAACATGTCTTTGGCAATATCAACTCCAACGACACGTTCGATGTGATCATGACGCTGGGCCATCATCAAAGCCAGATCAGCTGTTCCTGTAGCAATGTCGAGCACTTTTAAGTTAGGTGATTTGGGTAAAAAACTAATTGCCTGCTTTCGCCAGTATTGGTCGAGCCCAAGTGACAAGAGGCGATTCAAGAAGTCATATCGATGTGCAATTTGATTGAAGATGCGTTCAGTCATGAGATGGTCCCCAGAAGGGTGTCCAATATTGTCCGCCATGCGTCAACTGTTTTTGGAAACTTCCGTCCAGGTTTGTCACAAATATATCTCTTGCGCCGGCTCTGGTAGAGGTAAATGCAATCATTCGGCCATTTGGCGCAAATGATGCTTCCTCGTTGCTGCCTTGATCTTGTGTGATTCGGCTGATGTTTTTTGATTGGGCGTTAATTAGATAGAGATCAAAAATATTATGTTCGTCACGTCCTGTGAAAACGATATGTTGGCCGGTGGGGCTCCACTTGGGTGACTGATTATACTTTCCTAAAAAAGTTAATCTTTCTGGATTGCTGCCATCGCTGTTCATAATGTAGATCTGTGGGCTGCCAGAGCGGTTGGAGACAAATGCTATTTGCTTACCGTCTGGGCTAAAAGAAGGCGAAGTGTTGAGGCTGTTTCCGGTTGTTAATCGCGTCTTTTTCTTTGTTTCTAAGTCGAGTAAGTAGATATCAGCTTTGTTTCCAAGCGAGAGTGTGAGCGCAATTTTCTTAGAATCTGGTGAAAAAGAGGGGCCTGAGTTGATGCCTTTTTCTGCAGAAATCGTTTTTTGATCTGTCCCATTGATGTTTGTCGAGAAAAGGTCAGAATTAGTGTTAGCATAGCTGGTGAAAAAGACTTCTTTCCCGTTTGGTGAAATAGTTGGCAATATATCGATGTGCTTCCCGCTGCTTAGGGCCTTTTCGTTTTTTCCATCGAAGTCCATGAGGACAATTTGTTTGTTTCTTGGGGTTTTCTTGGAGGCAGCGATTTGAGATTTGAAAAAGCCTTTTTCTTTCGTAAAAAACTGGTAAGTATCACTTGCGATCTGATGGATTAACTCTTCAGAGATAGGCGTGCTGTACTTAAATACGCTTTGGCCGGCAAATACTTTCGTTTGGCTATCTTGTGATTCAATTCGAACAGTTCCTTCAGCTACTACTGGGATGCTTTTTTCGAATACACCAGAAAGCTCTAAATCTTTGAGTACAGGCTCAGATAGTTCAGGACTTCCTGTTATGGCAATTCGAAATGGCCTAAAGCGAGCTTTTTCTACTCGAAGAGGGGTATCAGCCCATAAAGATAAGCTAACCGCGAATAAAAACAAAAACTTCATAAGCACTCCAGAGGGCAAAATTGAATCAGCAAGCCTTGATTTTGGTACTTGCTTCTTAATGGTAGCGGAGGTGCCCCCAAAGAGGCAATCTTTTCACTTCCACTTAAGACAGCTTGATCAAATCGAACGTTTTCAGACGGTGTCTGAACCTTAATTTTCATAAGATTGCCTGCTTGATCAATCCAAAGCCGTACCCACACTTTAAGTTTTTCTGCTTCTTGCATATTGATAATACGTGGAATTTCATAATGCTGTCTTAAAATTTCAACGACTTGTAGCTCATAGGAGTTAGCAAGTTCAGAGTGGAATGAGCTTCCATAGATATTGCCTTCTGGGTCACCGTGTTTGTCAACTTTACCAAAGCGTTTCTTTAAAATATCAAGAGGCTTGGGGGGTGGTTTGGGCTTGCTGGTTTTTTTGACAGTTTTTTTAGGAGGTTTAGGCTTAGGGGCAGTGTCGATACGCGGTAATAATTTGGGGTCGCGCTTTTTTTCGCCTAGCTTGGCTAGCTTGATTTCAA
>JAESQZ010000217.1 GCA_016764955.1 Deltaproteobacteria bacterium
ACTGGACCCCGGCTCGGAGGCCGGGGTGACAATATGGAGCTCAGGATGACAATCAGAATTCAACCCTCGCACCAATATCGGCTTCCGTATGCGAGGCTTTAGTACGTTCTTTCTCCAGCGCTTGAACTTCAAGCTCGAGATTTTTGAATCGATAAGCAGTCTGGCCTGTTTGCATATTCAAATCAAGCTCGCCGCCAAGTTTGATGACTTCTTTGTCCACTTGACGATGTGTTGGTGTAATGCCTGCAAGCTGCTCCCAGCCATTTTTCAAAATAAACTCAGAGATTCCCCTTGGCGTTAGTCGACTCAAGACAGCCCAGAGCATGCCACGGCGACCATTATCGCGATTGACTTCTCTTTGCTTGCCTGGCCTCGCCAACCAACGCATCACGGGTATTGCAAATAAAGCCAGCGAGAACCAAAACGGGATCCAGCCCAGCAACAAAGCTGCCCCTGTGTTAGGAATTAACTCTGGCGGTACGCCAGCAAACATGTGTCTAAGACCTTCGACAGTCCAGCCATTGTCAATGGCCACCAGGCTCATAAACAAGTTAAAACCGTTTAGGCCAGCGACTAAAATATTTGAACCTGACTCGTTGCCTGTAAAAGGCATCAGCACTTTTCGTTTCAACCAACGAGGTGATTTCACCTGGCTGCTTAGCACATGCCCCGCTGTTTTACGAAGTTCTGGGAACGAATAGGTGATCCCGCCAAAATCAGACACATGAACGTCACCATCATACTCAAGCATCAGCTTGGCCAAAAATGGGTCTGCTGCTTCGCGCGTCATACCTGTCACTCGCAACACGTCTAATAAAGCGATTCGGCCTTTTTGGGCTCGAATCTCTTCCAATACGCGTTTTTTAGGCAGCATTGGATCTTCTGGTTCTTCTTCAGGCCCAAAGAAAAAACGATTCACTTTCTCGTAAAACGCCTCCCCAGAATCACGCCTTCTAGGCCTAGAGTAACCTGAATAACCAACCCGAAATGGCGAAAATGGGTGAAAGGTCCAAAAGAGGGAATCCAAAACCACCCTCAAAAGAACATGCAGCATCCCAAAGCTGCCAAACGAAGACCCTCGATTGTCTCGACTAGATCGTTGCGAAAATGCTAGCCCGATTAAAATCGCTGCAAAAATAGCCACATAGGCTACCATGACGATTGTAATCCAAGCCCGCACAACAAATTTGGCCACGCCAAGAGCAAGCGCTTTAGTCTTAGTCCAAAAAGCACTGGCTGCTTCTTTCTTTTCCCAGGGTTTTCTAAACCCCGTTGGAAACCGAAATAAGAGCTCGCCTTTTTCTGTCGGAATTAATTCGCCGCGAAATTCGGCCACCAAAGCCATAAGCCCACGTTCTGCTTGGTTAAAAGACAGTCCACTCAAAGTTGAGGCATCTGCTATCGTGAGTGCTTGTTTGGGTTTTGAAATCGAGCGCTTGAGAGTTTTAGCAAGTTTGGCAGCATCCATCTTGCCAAAATTGATCATTTAGCGCATAAGGTGCAAGGGGGTCCTGTAACTCAGTTGGTAGAGTGCCACCCTTACAAGGTGGAGGTCACTGGTTCGAGCCCAGTCGGGACCACCAGAAAATAAAAAAAGCCTTTTAGTGGAATAAACCAAAAGGCTTTTTTGCTTTCATTAGAGTTGATCTTTGAAAGCACGAGCTGGCTTGAAGCCAACTGTTCGGGAAGCTTTGATTTTAATCTCAGCGCCCGTACGAGGATCGCGGCCGGTTCTGGCTTTACGAGAGCGAAGGACGAAAGTCCCAAAACCTGGGTAAGCAAACTTCTGATCTTTTTTGATGCTGTGCTGCATAGCTTCAAACACGGCGTCAATAATTTCAGAGCCTGCTTTTTTAGTGAGGCCACTTTGGTTTTTACAAACAAAATCGACAAGTTCATTCTTTGTCATGGTTTTTTCCTTTTCACTTTCCGAAAGCCTCAACTTAGGCTTTCATTAGCTTATTTGTTGTCTGATATATGATCAAAGGTCAACAAAAAACATGACTTCTGGCAAAATAAAAGCACATTTTGGGGTCCAAGTGCTCGTTCAAGAGCAAAATGGGCGGATTTCTAGGTTTAATGTGGGCCACAACTCCGGTCACGTAGTTGGTGATCGAGTTCAGATTGAATCAGGCCAATTAACACGATCCCCCAGAGACAACGCCCTTTCCAGGCAAACACACTTTGGAAACAAAGTCATCGCTGCTAATTTAGACTATGTTGGTTTAGTTGTATCTTGTAAGCCTAAAACGCCGCTTTATTTTATTGATCAAGTTACTGTCTCTTGTCGAGCATCTCAAATAGAGCCATTTATTGTTGTCACCAAACTCGATTTACCAAAATCAACTGAATTTTTAAAGTCAGTTAAATCAACCTACTCAAAAAGCGTGCCAGTTTTAGTTGGCTTTGAAGAACTTCAAAAGTTTTTAACAAAACAAGCGCGGTTTATTTTAGTTGGGGTATCAGGCGCTGGTAAAAGCTCGCTCATGAATAAGCTTGCTCCAGATGCGGAACAAAAAATCCAAGCGCTTAGTGAAAAAAAATCCACTGGCAAACATACAACCTCAGGCTCCATGCTGGTGGACCTACCTGGCGGTGGAGAATTAATCGACAGCCCAGGAGTCAGAAACTTTAGGCCAGCTGATTTTGATCTAAAAGACTTAGCTTACTACTTCCCAGGCTTTGAAGATTTTAGAGATAAGCCTTGTGAATTTAGGAACTGCCAGCACTTAAAAGAGCCAAGCTGCGTAATTCGCAAACAAACAAAACCTGCTGACTACGAGCGCTTTTTGGGTTTGCGTTCGAATTTGTTAAAGTAATTGTCATGCCACCTAGAACAGCTTCCGTCGGAATATAGCTTCTACGCCTTTGCTTCTTTAGCCAAGGAGTGAGAGGGCATGAAATCAATTATTCTAGCTGCTTCTCTTTTATTGGCCTTTCAAGCTGCAGCCAATGAGGACGCTACCCACTACCTCCGTCTTAGCAAAGCTGGCACTATTGCTCTTGAACTAGGCGGAGCTGCCTATAACGCCGTCGCAGCTCTATATTCGATTACAGCAAGGGAAGATATAGCAGGCGCTTCAGATCTACTGATAGCTAGCACAGTTACTTTTGGAGCTTCCTCGCTACTTTTTTTATTATCCCCATTTTTTGGCTACCTAAGTACAAAAGCCGAACTAATTACAATTGCCTTAACGCTTCCCACTGGGTTAGCTGGGCTGATCATGGTAGCTGTCACACTTGGAAAACAATATAATGAGCCTGCAATTAGTCCAGTCAACTCAACTGACAGCGATAATGGTCCCAAAAATGCTAAACTTAAGATTGCCTTATCTTTAGGCACAGGAGGCATATTTCTAATGGCCATCCTCATAGCTATCGTCAACAAACTACAATACTTATCTCAAATTCGAGTTCACTCAGAAGCAGACAACCCAACACCTGAAATGGGTGCTGGCGACAGTGCTATTTAAAGCTCCTTTGGAATAGGCGTTCCAAGCATTTGCTTATGGAAATTAAAGGAGCAAAAACATATGAAAAAGATTCTACTAATTTCCAGCCTCATGCTTGGCTTCCAAGCAGCAGCAGAAACTGACTGGGGGCGCAACAATGTGCCGAGGGCTATTCTAGCTGCAAGCAGCGCAACGATTGCTGGTATTGGTGCTCATTGGTCCAATGAGGCGCGAGATAATCACAGCAGTACAAATGAACATGCATTATCAGCGGCCACCTGGGGTTTTGGTTTCACAGCTGGTCTTTCTGGATTAGCAGCACTTTTTGAACTAGTAACCATTGGTGAGGAAGAACCTGTAAAGCCCGCCCTATTTGCCCTTGCAACCGCGGCGGCTGTTATTCCATTTGTATCGAGCATTGTTGCTTATAAACACGCTAATTTCAGAGAGCCCGCAGCAAACCCCTACTCTACAACGCCCACACCCCCAACTTACGAACCAGAGTATGGGCAAACGACTGCAACTACCACTCAGGCTCCTCCTCCCCCCGGTAAGCAAAAGCGTGAAAAGGATCTCAAAATTACTTTTGGTTTAGGTTTGGGCATTCTTCCTTGGACAGTTGCTGCTTTGGTGGGAGCAATCTTTATTAGAGATCTAAAGGCAGAAGTGGCTGCTGCAGGGATTGCGCCAGCAGCTCCACAGATTCAGATGCAGGAGCAATAGCCCCCCTGTTGTCATCCCAGCGAAGGCTGGGATCCAGAATAGGCCTGGATATTAAGCTGGATGCCAGCCTTTGCTGGCATGACAAGATGAACCACCAGGCCCGCCTTGCCAAGTTCGTCATTTTAGGCCATTTAAAAGCTTCACATGAATCAAGAAGCACCTGATTTTAAGCGCCTATTGTTGGCAGTATTTTTAATGACTGCCCTGCTCATGGGTTATAACGCCCTATTTGCCCCTAAAGTTTCTAAAGAACTCCCAAGCAAAGAAGCTGCTCCAACGGCCGAACCCATCAAAGCCCCTGCCCCAAAAGCACCCGTAACAGTTGTTCCTGACAGTAAAATTCCAGTAGTCGAAAAAAGCTTCACGCAATCAGGCTACAAAGTCACGTTCACAAGCGAAGGTGCCCAGGCCAAGAGCTTTGTCTTGACCAACTACGAAACACCTATTGATCTTCCACCTCACTGGGACATTGAGTCACGCGATACCGGGCTGACACTTTTTGCTCAAAGCCGGTATAAACTTGCTTCGAGCACAGATAACTCTATTACTTTTAAAAAACGCACACCTGAAAACGTCGAGATCACACGTAGCTATCAGCTCGGCTCAAAGCCCTTTGTGATTAATCAAAGCGTTGAATTTAAAAACTTAAGCAACTCTGCCCAAGCCCTATCACTCAACTGGCTGACTGAAACCCATGAGTCAAAAGAGTCTAAAGAAGAGCAATTGGCAGTAACGCTTCGAGTTAGCGATGAACAAAAGCGTATCCCATTCTCAGACTTAGCTGAAAAGTCTGAAACTTTCTCTGGCTCTCCAGCTTATATTGCTTTTGATCGCCGCTACTTCTTAATGAGCCTATCACCTATTGATAACGCCAACATAGAGTCTGTGCATGCCTCCAGCATTCCTTCAGAACATAGCAAGCACTTAAAACTTCGCATGAGCGAGAAAACTTTTATTCTACCAGCTAAGGCTTCTAAAACTTATACTTTCTCGTCTTATATCGGCCCTAAAGAATCTAAATATTTACAAGAGGCTGGGCCTTATTTGACTGAGAACTTAGATTATGGCTGGTTCGGTGTTTTAAGCAGGCCGTTATTGTGGCTACTCATTTGGATCAACCAATGGGTGATGAATTTTGGTATCGCTATTATTTTGCTCACCGTGCTGATCAAAATATTGACTTTCCCGCTGACCCAAAAGTCATTTGCCGCTCAGCAACAAATGAAGAAAATTGCGCCTAAGCTCAAAGAACTTCAGAAAAAATATGCCCACGATAAAGCTGCTCTAGGCCAGCAGCAGATGGCCTTTTATAAAGAAGAAGGCATTAACCCCATGGCTGGCTGCTTGCCTATTTTGATCCAAATGCCTGTTTGGTTTGCCCTTTATCAGATGCTTGGGAACTCAGCAGAGCTCTTTGAACAACCATTTTTTGGCTGGATTACGGATCTAACCCGCCCAGATCCTTATTATATAACCCCTATTTTGATGGGGGTTAGTATGATGGCAAGCCAGTGGATCATGCCCCCAACCATAGATGAGTCTCAACCTCAGATGAAATATGTGCTATGGTTCATGCCAATCTTCTTAACTTTCATTATGTTGAACTTACCTGCTGGACTTTCAATATACATGCTCGTCAACAATTTGTTGACGATTGGGCAACAGATGTACATCAAGAAACGTTACGAGACTTAAATTTAGATGAAAAACTACTACGGCTTAAATAGAGGTGACAGCGTCGGAAATAGGCGTTCGCACAAAGAGATCAGAGTTCCCCATGATGGTATTGGAAATCGCTTAGCTAGCAGCGGCCCTACTCACAATACCCCTGACGACATCGGCAATTCGATCCACACAGCGCCCACGCATCTTCAAACCAACGTAGGGCGTAAAAAAGGCGGTAAAGCAAACCATCAACGCATGGGCCGTTATATTATTGGCGGCGTCAATCCAGTTGTTGCCGGTTTAAGCCATTTGGTTCCAGAACACGAAGAGAGTGAAAAATCAGAGCAAAAAGGTTCTTCGGCTCAGGCCGACAAGCGCTTGAGGCGTCTTCTTGAACTAGATGATGACCGTATTGAATATACGCTAACCAGCACCCCTGAAGAAAAGAGATGCCAAGCTGAACAAACACTCAAAGATATTTTTGCTTTAGCAAATGCGGAAGTTGAACTCGATGTGAAGCTTGACAGCGTTCAAGACAAGCCGGTTGTTCAGGCTAAAGTTAAAAGCCCGCTCTTTAAAAGTGGCGATTTACCCGTCATCGCGTTGAATTTCTTGACTAACAAGATTGTGAACAGGCAAGCAACGGATCGAATTAGGTTATCCGTGAAGGCGATCTAATTGTCATGCTGGTGCCCCATGCTGGCATGACAAGACACTAGGTGCTAGATTCCTAATCATGTCACACAAAATCGCAGTGATCCCAGGCGACGGCATTGGCCCTGAAGTTATTACCGAAGGCGCCAAACTTTTAGAAAGCCTAGACTTCAAGCTCACTTATTTCGACTGGGGCGCTGAAAAATTTCTTCAAGAAGGCATCGGCTTGCCTCAAGATGCCTTAGAGATGCTCGAAAAAAATTTCGACGCCATTTATTTTGGTGCTCTTGGTGATCCAAGAATTCCCGATATGGCTCATGGTCGTGAAATCTTGCTTGGCCTTCGCACAGGCTTAGATCTCTATGTGAATTTTAGACCTATTATGCTCTTACATCCAACACTTGGCGTGCTATCTAAAAACCAAGGTATCGATTTTGTCGTCTTTCGAGAAAACACCCAAGATTGCTATTTAGGTCGTGGCGAAACCAAACATGCTGGCACTCAAAAAGAAGTAACTATTGATGAAAGTATGCATAGTTATGCTGGCGTCGAGCGGATCATCAAGCAAGCTTTCGAGCATGCTCAAAATACAGGCCGAAAAAGCGTGCACTTAGGGCACAAAGCCAATGCAATCAAATTTGGCGGCCCACTTTGGTTACGGGTGTTTCGAGAAGTCGCAAAAAGCTATCCTGATATCCAAGCCAAAGAGCAGCATATCGATCTCATGGCATTGGAGTTTGTGCGAGCACCTGAACAATTTGAAGTCATCGTCACTTCGAATTTGTTTGGCGATATCTTAACAGATTTAGGCGCAGGCTTAGTTGGCGGCCTAGGCTTAGCTGCCAGCGGCAACTGGCACCCAGGCAAAATAGGCCTTTTTGAACCCGTGCATGGCTCTGCGCCAGACATTGCAGGTCAAAATAAAGCAAACCCTATGGCGGCCTTCTTGAGCGCTGCTTTGCTATTAGATTTCCTAGGCCAAAAAGAGCCAGCACAAGCAACTCAAAATGCCGTCAAACAAGCAATCACCCAGGGAATTTGCACGCCTGATCTGGGTGGACAAAAGACCACTCAAGAAGTAGGTTCTTTCATTAGAAATCAAATCCTATGAAACATCCAATGACCCCAAAAGGCCACCAAGCCTTGACTGAAGAATTACACCGCTTAAAAACCACCGAACGCCCTAAGATAATTGCTGAAGTCGCAGAAGCACGCTCGCATGGTGATTTGTCTGAAAATGCTGAATACGATGCCGCGCGCGAAAAGCATTCTCTTCTAGAAGGCCGAATCCGTGCAGTTGAAGGCAAACTGGCTGCCGCTCATGTGATTCACCCCTATCAAATCGATACTTCTAGAGTCGTTTTTGGGGTAACCGTCACGATTGCTGATGCTGATACAGGTGATGAGCAAACCTGGACCCTAGTTGGTGAAGATGAGGCAGACCTAAAAATCGCAAAAATCAGCATCTCATCCCCAATTGCCAGGGCTATGATTGGTAAGTCTGTGGGTGATCAGTTCGAAATTCGAACCCCAAGAGGCATCAAAGAATGTGAAATTATCCTGATTTCGATATAATCCAATACATGGATGAAATAACGGCTGAGTTTACAACTGAAGAAGTTCAAAAAAAAGCAGATGCTTTAGAAGAAAAAAGTGAAGCTGAAGAGCCGTCTTTAAAAGCAAAAAAGAAGGGATCCAGCTGGATCCCTTTTTGGGTTGGGCTACTCACCATCATTGGTATGTTGGTGATAGCCTTTACGGTCTGGGTGCGATAGAAAATTATAATCATGCGTCAAGAAGTTCAACAACAGCAGATCAATAATACGCTTAAAGAGCTCGCTAAACGTTGCAAAGGCCCTGGCCGAGTCTACCTAACAGGTGGCACAACAGCTGTTTTGATGGGTTGGCGTGAAAGTACGCACGACATTGATATGAAGTTTAGACCTGAACCACCAGGAATTTTTGAGGCAATTCGTGTTCTAAAAGATGAGCTTCAAGTGAATATTGAACTTGCTTCACCTGATGATTTCTTGCCTCCATTACCCGGATGGGAAGATAGAAGCATTTTGATTGGCTCTTACAATCAAGTTGAATTTTACCACTATGATTATTATGCCCAGGCACTATCTAAAATTCAACGTGGCCATAAACGGGATCTTTTAGACGTAGAAAACATGTTTGCCAAAAAACTAATCACCCCCGAAAAGCTACGTGAACTATTTCAAGCGATTGAACCTGATTTAATCCGATATCCATCAATTTCACCCAAGGATTTGAAAAATAAATTGGAGACCACTCTTGGGCGCATTTCATAAATATGAACTCCCAGGTGAAGACCTCATACTCAAAGGTCTTGAGGATCTTAAAGCCGGCCACAAAACAATTGAAAGCCTACTTATTTGCATAGGCGCACCCAGACTAAAACGCTTAGGGCTTCAATTTACCCCACTTGAATTAGATGATTTCCCTGAAATGCATCTATATCGACTTCTAGCAAGTGAAGATTCTGACAACGCACATGCCCGTAATAATGCCTACGTGCAACGTTTGATCAAATTTGAAAGTGCCCTGGAAAAGATGGGCGGAATTCCCCCCCTTTGAAGAGACTGTCGATAAAGAGGATTTTTTTCCGCAAAGCGGATTCCGAATATAGCCCCGGGCGTCAGCCCGGGGAGATGATGGTATAGCCTATTCAGTGCTTTAAGGGCTGGAGCCACACGATTCCCCGGGCTAGCGCCCGGGGCTAT
>JAESQZ010000024.1 GCA_016764955.1 Deltaproteobacteria bacterium
GCCCCTTCCAGGGGCTTGAGGTGTGGTGGCACCATTATAACCCAGCCCTGTCGGGCTGGGCTGTGGCACCTACACCCACATCCGTGGGCGAAAACTGGATGCCAGCCTTCGCTGGCATGACAATATGGGACGTCTGATTACAAACTAATGTCAAGAAAAAGATGTGATGCCTTAGGCGAAGGCTGGGATGACAAAGAGGCTATTTACTAGACTTTAATACACCAAATATAATTTTCTTAAATTTGCGATTTAAAGTTTTAGACTCAAAATCATTAAACACAGCCTGTTCTTCAATTTGGATCTTTTGGCCAACTTTTACAGGCGCATCTACCAAAGCAAACCAGGTATCTCCAACTTTCACATAGCTAAATTGGTCTTTATGAATCACTTCCTGAACAACACCCGAGTGCTGCTTAAGCTTCTGAAGCTTTTGAGCACCTGCCATCCCAGTTGGTGGCACATGCTTCTTTGGTGCTTCTGATTTTTGACAAGACAATAAAAGCAGCAATAAAAAACTTGAGGCTATTCTCATACTTCGCGATCTATCTCAACTTGAAGAAGCTGTCTAATATCTTCTAACGTCAGAGATCGCGCCCCCCCTTGATCTGAAAGCAAGACATCTGTTGCTAAAGCTCGCTTGTGCTCACACAAAGTTAATATTTGCTCTTCAATGCTATTTTGACAAACCAGCTTAATCAAATGCACAGTCTTAGTCTGCCCAATTCGATGAGCCCGATCAGCTGCTTGATCCATGACTGCTGGATTCCACCAAGGGTCATAGTAAACCACCGTATCAGCAGCAGTAAGCGTAATCCCAGTACCACCTGCCTTTAAGCTCACGATAATAATCGGAGGCCCTTTTGGATCCTGAAAGCGTGAAACAACCTGGGCACGATCCGTTGTGCCACCATGCAACCAAAGCGAATTCCCAAGCCCTCTATCCTTCAACGAATCAATTAAAATCTTTTGCATTTTGACAAACTGGCTATAAACAATCACTTTTCTGCCAGCAGCCAAGCGCTCTTCCATTATATTCAAGAACAACTCCAGCTTAGCAGAGTGCACCCCCTTGGGTGCACCTGGAACCAGTGCTGGATCACAGCAAACTTGTCTAAGACGAGTCAACGCTGCTAATAGCGGTATGCTATTTTGTGTCGTATGAGTTAATTCTTGCTTCGCTAGACGCAGAATATCTAGATAGACAGCCCGTTGTTCTTCTTTCATTTCACAGTGAAGAACATTTTCAATCTTAGGTGGCAAATCACTTTCGACATCTTCTTTCTTACGGCGCAATATGAGTGGCTTCACACGTTCTCGAAGCTCAGCATTTCTCTCTGCCATACCATAGCGCCTAATAAAACTTCTTTCGTCGCCCAAAATTCCAGGAGCTACCAGCTCTAAGATGCTAAATAAGTCAGATATTCGATTTTCAATTGGAGTGCCCGATAAAGCCATTCGCTGTTCAGCTTTCAAAACTCTTGCAGCCTTCCAGCTCTCAGTCTTTGAATTTTTAATCGTTTGAGCCTCATCAATAATCAAATAACGAAATGGCATCTGTGAAAGTTCTTTAATGTCACGTCTCAAAAGCGCATAACTGGTAACAACTAGGTCAGCTTTTTCAGCTTCTTGACGTTGCAAACCTCTATCAGCACCATGCCACTTAATGACTTTTAAACCTTCAAAGTGTCTAGCACTTTCTTCCACCCAAACATCCAGAACACTGGTTGGAGCCACTACCAAATTAGGTTTCAAGCCTTCTCGCTCTTTAATAAGCGCGATTAAAGATAAGACCATGATGGTCTTTCCAAGGCCCATCTCGTCCGCCAACAAACGTCCCAAACCTGCCCGATGCATTTGCGACATCCAAACAAGCGCATCATGCTGGTAGGGCCTTAGCGAAGTTTTTAAAGAAGACGGCAGCCAGTGATCTTCTTCTATAGGGCCTGGTATAAAACCAGTCAGGCGTTTCGCCAAAGCTGCCTCAGCCTCCAAATCCACCTCATTAGAAAGCATCTTTAACAGCAAAGCAACTTCAGAAAATGAGTATTGCTTAATATCGCTCAACTCTTTAATGTCGAGAGACTCTGCCAAAGTCTTAAGAGCACTTACAGCCTGAGGCGAATAAGAAAGAACCGTATCGTCATCTAACAGTAAAGCTCTCGTATCCTGCGCTGCCATTTCGAAAAGCTTATCGAGCGAAAAGCGCAATCCATCGATCTGAATCTGAACTTTTAGCTTGTCATCCTCACCAGGCTCTACTGCCAAAACAGGCTTAAGTGGCAGGTATTTCAAATTAGGCAAGCAATCTTCGTCTATAGCCAACCAATCAGGCAGGTTCTCTTTTTTGGAAACATAAGAAATCAGATTAAGCGCTTTTTGCCCTTTAGCAGAAAAGCCCCTATGTTTTTCTGCTGGAACAGCTCCTAAACTAAATAAATAGTCTCGTGCACGCTCCTCTAATTCAGTTGGCCTATAAACAGCATTTGAATCCGGCAACCAAAACACTGGTTCCAAAGCCCCTTTTGAGTAAACTTCTACCTCGTCTTCCTGGTCACCAAGTGTCAAATTATTAACCAAATGCAATCTCAGCTCACCATTTCTAGCTAATAAAGCTCTTAAGATAAGCTGAGAAGAATCTGGTTTTTTTGCAATAGCCCGAAGAGAAGATAAATCCACTCCCATCTTAGCCAGCTGCGAATAAACCTCCTGTGGTTCTGAATCAGCCAAACATGAAACAGGTAAGGGGGCCGACTCCAATATCTTTTCAGCCTCCTTAGGCAAAAAGACAGGCTCTAAATTAAATATTTTGAAATTCTTATCAATCAGCCAAGCCCGCTCAACCCCAAGAACCATCGGCTCCTCAATAGGATTAGACTTCGAATCCATAGCTTGGAATATTATCTCCTCATTCAATAAACGCGTTCCTAGCACTGCTGGCTCTGAAGCCATAGTGGCAACACCACGTTTCTTAATCTCCAAAGTGATATCGTTTGCCATGGCCAATAAAGTCATCGCTTGAGTAGGGCTTAAAGCATACACATTTCGCTTAGCTGAAAAAGCAGTGGCTTGTGTGAAGATTTGAACAACAGCCGTTTGTCTTGGAGAAAGTGGAACTTTTGTATCTAGCAATTTGGCTGGTTCACAAACTGCCCCTTCAAGTATACTTACATGTAACTCAGCCAAACACTTACCTTCACGCTTTGGCAAGTCATGCAATAAAACGCGCATGGATATGCTGTCAGGCCGAACAGCCTCAAGAAGGTGCAACCAAGGTAATTCTAACATCCCGCATCCCGCAAATAAACAGGTCTCAATTTATCTTCCCTTAAAGGAATTCCTACTGGTAAAAGCTCAACTACTTTATTTACAGCAGGACCATTTTTTTCCAAATATGTGCTTTCAGGCATCTCGCCAAGCAACTGAGACTCTTCAAGAGAACCTACTTTCCAAACATAAAACTCAGACCGTCTAGCATCAAGCGCTACAAAAGCTGCAGCATGACTCTCAATTCCCGCCAAAGTATTAAAGCCTATAACTGGAATACTAAGCGCAGCTCCTAGACCCTTGGCATGGGCAATAGCGATCCGGACACCAATAAAAGATCCAGGCCCGACGCCAACAGCGATAGCTCCCAAATCTTTTTGACTAACTTTCGCACCAGTTAAACAAGAATCAATAGCGCCAGCTAAACATTCGCCATGTTGTCGATAATCATCTAGATATTTCTCAGATAACACTTTGCCCTCTTTTGCAAGCGCAACCATGGCTCTTGGACAAGCCGTATCGATCAATAGCCAAAGGGGATTCATAACAAGGCGTAAAGGCTAGCAGTAACCACTACTTTCCACAAGGCAACCGTCATCCCGGGCTTGACCCGGGATCCAGTAATAAACCTCACGTTTTCAAACAATTTTCTCGTCTCATGCTGGATCCCGGCTCAAGGCCGGGATGACAAGCCATACTTCTTTAAAGCCACCTCAGCAGCTCTTTCAGAAGCCTCTTTTTTATTAATACCTTCACCTACAGCCGCTTCTTGATTATCGACTAAAACACGGACTTTGAAAATTGGCTTATGAGCGGGGCCAGTAACGCTTACTGTCTCGTAGCGTGGAGCCAGCGCGTACTTGCCTTGGATAATCTCTTGAAGCTCTGTTTTAGCACTTTTGGGCGGCTCTTTAATTTTATCAGGCAGAGGCCCTAATATTCTTAAAACCACTTCTTCTGCTTTTTCCAAGCCTTGATCCAAGTAAACAGCGGCAATAATCGCTTCTACGACATCCGCCAACACGGCTTCTTGTTGGACCGCTCCTGAACGCTTCATGTTCTTCGCAGCACGTAAAATATGCCCCAATTCAAGCCTAACAGCTGCTTTAGCCAAATTAGCCTGGCAAATATAAAGCGCTCTAAGCTGTGTCAGCGTACCCTCAGAAACTTTTGGAAACTGCTTATATAAATTTCGGGCTGCAATAAAGCCCAGGATAGAATCCCCTAAAAACTCTAGTCTCTCGTTCTGGTCACAACCCTTTTTGAAACTCCGATGGGTCAAAGCTTGCTCAAGTAATTTTGAGTCTTTAAATTGAACTCCAAGATGCTTTTCAAGATCTTTCACGGAACACCATCCGAATAGGCGAGCCCTTAAAGCCAAATTCATCTCGAAGTCGATTACTCAAGTAGCGCTTATAGGAAAAGTGCACGTTCTTCTTATCGTTTACTGTGAACAGAAAAGTTGGTGGTGCAACCGAGACTTGTGTCGCATAGAAAAATTTCAACTTTCTGCCACCCTGCATAGGGGGTTGATGCATTTGGACAGCTCGTTCAAGCACTTTATTAACTTGCGAAGTCGACACGCGCTTTGAGTAGCTTTCGAAAACTTCCCAAGCCGTCTCTAAAACATCGAATATGCGATTTCCTGTCTTTGCTGAAGCAAAACGAATGGGAGCATGCGCCAAAAAAGGCATTTTTTCCCGAATATGTAAGCTAAACGGCTCAGCTTTAACTTCAAGCTCTTTCGATAAATCCCACTTGTTCACGACAATTACACAGGATTTTGATTTCTTATCGATAAAAGACGCTATTTTTAAATCTTGCTCAGTGATTCCTGCAGATGCATCTATTAAGAAGATAGCTACTTTTGAACGATCAAGAGCCCCTAAACTCGCCGATACAGCCATCTTTTCGAACTCTTTATCAATGCTACGCTTTCTTCTAATTCCAGCTGTATCAATTATTTTAAAACGGTGACCAGCATAACTAATCTCTTCATCAACTGCATCCACCGTGGTTCCTGGAACTTCAGAAACTAAGAGCCTGTCTTCGCCTAAAAGCTTATTTAAAAAGCTTGATTTGCCAGCATTGGGTTTACCGAACAAAGCTATTGGCAGTACGCCATCATCCTTTTTTTCAACGTCAAAGTCTTGAGCAACCGGAAACTGCGAATATATCTCTTCAAACAAATCCCCCAGGCCTTGACCATGAGCTGATGACACTGGAAAGACATGCTTAAAGCCTAAAGCATAAAACTCACCTAAGACCCCTTGGGTTTTATGGCTTTCTGTCTTATTAACCAACACATACACAGGCTTTTGAGCTCGCCTAAGCTGGTCAGCTATTTCAGAGTCAGCAGATGATATCCCAGACTTTCCATCGACCAAAAAGAAAATGGCATCCGACTCTTCAATCGCTACTTTAGCTTGGCTCTTAATAGAGGCCATCAGATGACCTTCGCCATCTGGCTCAATACCACCTGTGTCAATCAGCAAAAATGGCCGTTTATCAAAAGATGCATCTGCATAAATACGATCTCGCGTCAGGCCTGGCTCATCATGAACCAAGCTTGCACGCCTCCCTACAAGGCGATTAAAAAGCGTACTTTTACCGACATTAGGCCGGCCTATTAGCGAAATTGTTAGCGACATAAATATTTAGTTAAGCTGTTAAAAGAGCCTTCTTCTCCTGCCGTTCTTGCTCCAAGCGTTCACGCGTCCTGATTTTCGTCAAAGGTTTTTCGCGAACAAGCGAATCTCCAGCCAAAAGCGTCTTAACTTCATCACCCTCTAGAGTTTCATACTCTAGCAGAGCTTTTGAGATTTTTTTGAGAGCTTCCAGATTTTCAGTCAAATAACCCTTGGCACGTTGATACTGCTCTTCGACGATCTGGCGGACTTCAGAATCGATTTCTTGAGCGGTCTTTTCAGAGTAATCTGGTGCCTGGCCAAAGTCGCGCCCCAAAAAGATTTCGCCTTCCTTATGACCATATACCAATGGCCCAAGTTTCTTCGACATGCCCCACTCACAAACCATATTGCGCGCGACTTCGCTGGCCTTTTGAAAATCATTAGAAGCCCCGCTGGTCATTTCACCAAAAGTGAGTTCCTCAGCAATTCGCCCCCCCATCAAAATCGCAATCTGATTTTCAGCAAAGGTTTTGCTCATCGAGTAGCGATCCTCAGTAGGAAGCTGCATCGTCATACCAAGCGCTCCGCCACGAGGAATAATCGTCACCTTATGAACTGGATCAACTTCCTTACCAATTAGAATCGATACCAAAGCATGCCCTGCTTCATGGTAAGCCGTATTCTCGAGATCTTTCTGTGACAGGACCATCGAGCGACGCTCTGTGCCCATCATGATTTTCTCACGTGCCGACTCTAGATTATGCATGGCTACTTTTTCCTGATCAGCCCGAGCGGCAATCAAAGCCGCTTCGTTCACCAAGTTTTCAATATCAGCGCCGCTCATCCCAGGTGTAGAACGTGCCAATATCTCGATATTCACATCTTCTGCCAAAGGCACTTTTTTAGTATGAACTTTAAAAATCGCCTCTCGGCCCAATAAATCTGGCCTTGGCACCATGACACGCCTATCAAAGCGACCCGGTCTTAAAATAGCTGGATCCAAAACATCGGGCCTATTAGTCGCTGCGATAATAATCACACCCTCGTTTGCCTCAAATCCATCCATCTCAACAAGAAGCTGATTAAGAGTCTGCTCACGTTCATCATGACCACCACCCATACCAGCACCACGCTGGCGACCAACAGCGTCGATTTCATCGATAAAAATAATACAAGGCGCATTACGCTTGCCTTGCTCAAACAAATCTCTCACGCGACTTGCACCAACACCGACAAACATCTCGACGAAGTCAGAGCCTGCAATACTATAAAACGGCACACTCGCCTCGCCAGCAATCGCCCGAGCTAGTAATGTCTTACCAGTACCAGGAGGCCCCATTAGCAAAACGCCCTTAGGAATACGGCCGCCCAATTTGGTAAAACGCTTTGGGTCTTTTAAGAATTGCACTATTTCTTCAAGTTCTTGTTTGCACTCATCCACCCCGGCAACATTTTCAAAAGTTATTTTCGCTTGATTCTCAGAAAGCATCTTGGCCTTGCTTTTGCCAAAAGAAAAAGCCCTTCCACCGCCCATTTGCATCTGCCGCATGAAGAAAAACAAAAGGCCCATAATCAAGATCATGGGAAGCCACTGGGCTACAAAAAACCAAAACCCGCCTACGTCTTCTCGCTCAAAACGATATTGAGTTTGATACTGCTGGCTAGCCTTGTTCAAAGCTGCCATGACTGATTCATTGCGCTCACCTGTTGAACGAAATTTGGTGCCGTCTTTAAGCTCACCTGTAAATTCTGAGCCGCTAATACTAACCTCTTTGACATCACCTTTTTCAAGAGCTGTCATCACCTCAGAAAAAGGCTTGTCAACTGCTTGCACTGCCTTTTGCCCAAAAAAGCTCCAGACGCTTACAATAAAAAGGCCGAATACCAACCAAATGAGAAGAGTTTTTTGATATTGCTTCA